>NZ_JPXY01000033.1:0-95479 GCF_000771895.1 Gallibacterium genomosp. 2 | reverse complement strand
CTTAGTAGATGTGATTTTTTTTGCGCATAGCTTTTTTTAAAAAGCAAGATAAAAACAAATTTTTAGAAAAAACAAGTTGATTTTTTAATCAAAAAAATTTTTTTCCTGTGATTTAAATCACATTATTGAAAAAATCTTTAAAAAATCGAAACTTTTTATAAATAGCAATAAATAACCATAAAAATATAAATTTATTCTTTATTTTTCAAATAGATAAAAAATATAATTTCTTATTTTACTATTTTTGAAGTTATTATTATTTTATAATAAAATTTTGGAGATTTTTTCAAGTTATTGATTTTTAAATGTTTTTTAAAAAGTTCCCTAAAAATGAAAAAAATTTGACAGATAATAAACTGGGTGTAGTATCTATACAGAATTTAAATGGTCGATAATCATAGATTATCAAAGCAAACACTGTTACGGAGCGATAAGCAAAGTAACAATTAACACAGAGGTGTCAATTATGAAAAAAACATTAGTCGCATTGGCAGTTGCAGCAGTAGCAGCCACTTCCGCAAACGCAGCCGTAGTTTATAACCAGGATGGTACTAAGGTTGAAGTTGCCGGATCTTTCCGTGTACTTCTCTCTAAAAATACCGGAGAACGTGCAGATCTTAAAAATGCAGGTTCTCGTGTCATTATTAAAGGAACTCAAGATTTAGGTGATGGTTACAGTGCATTAGCTAATTTAGAAATTCGTTTTGATGCCAATGATAAAAAATCATTTGGTGATATTGAAGCGAAACGTGTTTATGCCGGTTTTGCAAAAGAGGGTGTAGGTACTTTAACCTTTGGTAAACAACCAACCAATCTTGATGATGTTGCTGTTTCAGACTATACCTATGATTTGGGTGGTATAAAACAAACTAAAACTGATGGCGATAAAGTGGCGAAATTCCGTTCTGCAGATTTTGCCGGCTTTAGCTTCGGTCTAGATTATCTCTTTGGTGAAAAAAATAAAGATGAATTTAACAACGGCTCAGGATTTGGCGTATCTGCATTTTATACTACACCAGAATTTGCAGCTGATACTAAATTAAACTTTGAAGCAGGTTTTTCACAAGTCAAAGTGGATGAATATAAAAATGCTCCTATTAAAGAACATAAAGTAAATGCTTTCTTAGTAGGCGCTGAATTGGTATCTGGTCCATTCTCTCTTGGTGTTGACTATTCACAGAAAAAAGCAACAGATGATTTTGATGGAATCGGCTACAAATTTGATAAAGAACTACATGCCGAAGCAATTCCATTTAATAAATTGCGTGCATTAGAAGTGGGTGCTAAATATAAATACTTAGACAATGCTTCTCTTTATGGTGAATATATTAATGGTAAAGCAACTTCAGCAGATGGTGAAAAATATACTAAGCTTAATGCCTATATCTTAGGTACAGATTATTGGTTTACTAAATCTGTAGTCACTTACTTAGAAGCTGGTACATTTAAGTATAAAAACCAAGCTAGTGAAAAATATAATGATAATAGAGTTGGCGTAGGCTTCCGCGTTTACTTCTAATCGTTATCGATAAACGTACCTCTATAACCCCGAGAATTTTCTCGGGGTTTTTTTATAATTAATTAAATCCATTACGCAATAATGTTGCATATACAATCAATACACAATACAATTTGTATATTGATTGTGTATTAGTAGATAATGGAGAGAATTATGCGTACTGCAGCGATTAACTTACGAGCCGAACCCAGTCAGCGTGATTTAATTGATTATGCTGCGTCTTTGCTTGGTAAAACGCGGTCCGATTTTATGCTGGATGCCGCCTGCATCTATGCTCAAAATGTGATTTTAGATAGAACAGTATTCCAATTAAATGATGAAAAATTTAATCGTTTTATTGAGATATTGGAGCAACCTCATTCAACAAATGCCGGTCTAGAAAAATTAATGAATATTAAATCACCGTGGGAGTAAAAATGTATTCCGCACCTGAATTATTGAAGTCCCATCATCATTTGAGCTTGTTCGATTGCGGTGAAGAGGTGCTAAATTTGTGGCTTAAGCGTAATGCCTTGAAAAATCAGCAAAATCAAGCAAGTAGAACATTTGTGATTTGCAACGAAAATGTTGTTGTCGGTTTTTATGCTTTAGCCGCAGGATCAGTAACGCATCAGTTTGTATCCGGTGCATTAAAACGTAATATGCCCGAACCGATTCCCGTTATTGTGTTAGGCAGACTCGCCATAGACGTGAAATATCAAGGACAAAAATTAGGTGCTGCTTTGCTTAAAGATGCGGTATTACGAGCAAAAATTGTAGCAGAACAAGTCGGCGTGAAAGCCTTGTTGGTACACGCACTTAACGATAATGCAAGGCGATTTTATTTAAATTATGGGTTTCAACCCTCTCCTATTGATGACAGATTATTAATGTTGAAATTGTGATGAGTTCAAAAGATAGCCCTCTTTTCACAGAGGGCTAAGATTTTTTAGCGATTATCTCTTGGTCGGGCATCGGACAGTATTGACTGTTTGTCGTTAAAAATTAATCTCTTAAAATTGCTTCAACAATATCTTGTACTTCAGACAAAATATAATTAGGTACAGATTCAACTTTTTGGGCATTTCTGCCTCTAAAATCGATTATTCTGGCTTGGTATGCAACAATAACTCCTTGTGTTTTACAACCGGTTCCACTTAGGGTGACGGCAAAACCGTTATCTCTGGCAAGTGCGGCATTTCCTTGTGTAATAGGCGCAATCATCATAAAGCCTAAATTATGAAACGTTTTATCGCTTAATACTAATGCTGGGCGTCTTTCACCTTGCAACTCTTTGCCAACCACTGGGTTTAAGCAAACTGTGATGATATCGCCTCTTTTTATTGCAGATTTTGCCATTAAATTTCGCTTCCTGTCGGTTGTAGATCATCCCATTCTTTGATGGTAGGTAACTCTTTAGATGCAGTCATTGCGATGCGTTCGTTTAATGTTAATCTTTTTGTTGTTTTTTTATGAGACACAACGACTACTCTAAGTGTATTATCATCAATTTGTTCTAATTCTAAAAAATCACCCATATCAAGGTTCATAGAATTAGTAAGCTCTTTTGGTAGGCGAATGGCTTTACTATTTCCCCATTGTTTTATTTGTAATCTCATATTCATCAGATATCTCCCTATGTTCGTTGGTTGATGTATCATTTAGTGATACGTTATTGTGTCATTTTTTAATCTGATGTCAATCATCTGCGGATGTTTATGGGGTTTTTAGCAAATCTGTACCGGTTGAAAATGTGATGAGCTAAAAGGCGCGTTTAATCTCGATAACAAAGCCCTCTTTCACAGAGGGCTATGATGATATAGCGAAAGTTAATCTTGCGGAATTAAGTCTAAAAATTGCTGTTCGGTTAAGACTTTTATGCCCAAACTTTCGGCTTTCTGCAATTTTGAACCTGCGTTATCGCCGGCAATAACAAAATCGGTTTTGCTGGAAACACTGCCGGTAACTTTACAGCCTAACTGCAATAACAACGCTTTCGCCTGATCGCGCGTCATTTGTGTTAATGTGCCGGTAAGTACTACGGTTTTTTCTTTAAGTGGATTATCAGAAATTTCTTTGATAGCGACATCATCCCAAGTTACTCCCTGTTCAATCAATTTTTCTACTACGTTGCGGTTATGCTCTTCTTGCCAGAACAGAATAATGCGGTTAGCGACAACTTCGCCGATATCTTGCACCTGCTGTAACTGTTCAAAGGTGGCGTTTTTAATGTTTTCCAAAGTATGAAAATGGTTTGCCAAATTGCGTGCAGTTGCTTCTCCAACTTCACGGATACCCAACGCAAAAAGGAAACGGGCAAGGGTGGTTTTTTTTGCTTTTTCGATACTGGCAAGCGCTTTTTCTGCTGATTTTGCCCCCATACGCTCTAACCCCATTAAGGTTTCTTTGCTTAAGGTGAAGAGATCAGCAGGCGTATGTAGATATTCACGATCTACCAATTGTTCGATTAACTTATCGCCGACACCGTCAATATCCATTGCTTTGCGTGAAACGAAATGTTTTAAGCCCTCTTTCCGTTGTGCTTCGCATACCAATCCACCGGTACAACGGGCAACTGCTTCGCCGTCAATACGTACAATTGCTGAATCACAAACCGGACAGCGAGTTGGGAAAATTATCGGTTTAGCATCTGGTGGACGGCGATTGTGAACCACACCGATAATTTGCGGAATCACATCACCGGCACGGCGGATAATAACGGTATCGCCGATTGCAATATCTAAACGAGCAATTTCATCTCCGTTGTGCAGTGTTGCATTGCTGACAGTTACACCGGCAACATAAACAGGTTCAAGTTTCGCTACCGGTGTGATCGCTCCAGTGCGTCCTACCTGAAATTCAACATCATTTAGGATAGTTAATTCTTCTTGTGCCGGAAATTTATAGGCAATCGCCCAACGTGGTGCGCGAGAAATAAAACCAAGTTGCTCTTGTAATGCGATGCTATTCACTTTTAGCACGGTTCCATCAATATCGTAACCAAGTTGGCTACGTTTTTCAGCAATAGAATGGTAGAAACTTAAAACTTCTTGTGTGCCGTTACAAAGACGGATTTCTTTATTAACCGGAATGCCGATGCTTTTCAGCCATTGTAAACGATCATAATGAGTATTCGGTAATTCAATGCCTTCTGCAATGCCGATACCGTAAGCATTTAACATTAACGGACGATGATAAGTGACTTGCGGATCGAGTTGTCGTAGTGAACCGGCAGCAGCATTACGCGGATTGGCAAAGGTTTTTTCGCCGTGTTCCAGTGCGTGATTGTTTAAACGTTCAAAACCGTCGTGAGGCATAAAGACTTCACCACGCACTTCTAAACGAGCTGGTGGTGTAGCGGTGCGTAGTTGTAGTGGAATGTTGCGAATAGTGCGGATATTGGCGGTAATATCTTCACCGGTAATGCCATCACCACGTGTTGCCGCCTGCGTTAATTTTCCGTTGATATAAAGAATGCTGACTGCCAAACCGTCTAATTTTGGTTCACAGCAGAATGTGAATGGATCAGGCAATACACCGAGTCGATCTTCAATGCGGTGAATAAATGCAAAAAACTCTTCGTCTGAGGATGCGTTATCAAGTGATAACATTGGTAATTCGTGACGAATTTGTTGAAAACCGTTTGCCGGTTTTGCTCCAACACGTTGTGTCGGGGAGTCGTCCGTGATCAATTCGGGATGTTCAGCTTCTATACGTTTTAATTGGTTCATCATTCGATCATATTCTGCATCCGGAATTATCGGATTGTCGAGAACGTGATATTGATATTCGTGGTAACGAAGATCATTTCTTAGTTGTTCAATCTGTTGTTGAAGGGTGTTCATAATGTGCATTACTGTAAAATTTGAAATAAAAAAGTTAATCGGTAACAACCGATTAACTGTAATGAATTAAGTGTGAGTGATGAATTAACTGGCTTTTTTCTCTGCCGGTTTTTCCGTTTCCGGATCTTGTTTATAGATAGGAACACAACTTCGGCAAGCACCTTGATCAATGCCAAGTTCACGACAGAAATCATCATATTTTTTTAACCATTGTTTAAAAATACTCGGTTTCTTTTCACTTTGTGGCATAGTGTTCCTCCTTATTCAGCGTTAATCGCGGAAGTTATTAAATTGGAAAGGTTGTCCCAATTCAGCGGATTTGACTAATTGAATTACACTTTGTAAATCATCACGGGATTTTCCGGTAACACGAATTTTATCACCTTGAATTTGGGTTTGAACTTTTAATTTGGAATCTTTGATCATTTTGCTGATTTTCTTTGCAAGATCGGTCTCAATTCCCTGCTTAACTTTAATTTCTTTGGCATAGGTTTTACCGCTATGCTCGTAATTTTCCGGAATTTCCAATGCGCTTGGTTCAATATTCCGTTTTTGCATCGCATTACGCAAAATATCAATTAATTGTTCTACCTGAAAATCGGATTCAGTGGCAACCTTGATGGTTTCATTTTTTTCATTTAATTCAATTGATGCGGTTACATTGCGGAAATCCCAGCGATTGCTTAAATCACGATTGGCATTGTCCACCGCATTTTTAACTTCGTGCATAGTAATTTCTGAAACAATATCAAAAGAAGGCATTTTATTTCCTCATTATTTTTGTTGTTGAAAGTTATATTGTTGTTGATTGGCACTCAAAATACACAACAACGCGGTTAAGTCTGCGAAGTTTACCATAGTTTGTGCCTGTTGTTGTACTTTTGGTTTGGCGTGGTAAGCAACGCCAAGAGCTGCGCTTTGCATCATTAATAGATCGTTTGCACCGTCACCGATGGCGATAGTTTGTGTTGCTTCAATTTGGTATTGTTCTGTTAATTGCTGTAATACATTGGCTTTATATTGTGCATCAACGATTTCTCCCTCTACTTTGCCGGTTAAAATGCCGTTTTCAATTTCAAAACGATTGGCACAAACAGCAACTAAACTGAATTTTTTTTGTAACACTTCGGCAAAATAGGTAAAGCCACCGGAAGCGATAGCCACTTTCCAACCGAGTTTCTGTAATTCGGAGATTGTCTGCTCTAAACCGGGCATAATCGGTAAATTATTGCGTACTTGATCTAAAATGGTTGCTGGAGCGCCTTTTAAGGTGCCTACACGTTTGCGTAAACTCTGTTTGAAATCAAGTTCACCACGCATTGCACTTTCTGTAATTGAGGCAACCATTTCTCCAGTTCCGGCTAATTTTGCCACTTCATCAATACATTCAATTTGAATGGCGGTGGAGTCCATATCCATCACCAGTAAACCGGCTTTTTCAAGCAATGGATAGCCGCTGATCACAAAAAGATCAAAACCGTATTGGTGTGCAAGCTCAATATAATTTTGTGGTTGGTCGTGTTGCATCATTACACAGTGATAATCAAAAATATCCCATTCGGCAAGTAGCGAAATATCGGTAGTTTGAGCGCTGAATTGAGCTAATTTGTTAATATCGAAATTTTGGCAATAGAGTAAAAATTGCTGCTGATCGGCACGATAATTATCCGGTTTATTGATTACGGGAACGAGAGTTTGCATATAAAAAAACCTTTTTTAGAATGAAAAGAAAAGCTACAATCCGCATTTAATCACAAATTGCTCAGAATAGAAATATAAAGGTAATAACTTGCATACAGTAAGAGAGAAGAGTGTCAAAATTTTGCTACTGATCGCTATTTTGCTTGTTAGTGGTTTTACAATTGTGACTATTTTATTTGGCATAAATCAGTTTAAATTCGGTTCGCAATTGGCGAGTATTAATCAGGTGTCTAATTTGTCGCATATTTTGGTAAGACAGCAGGCTAATCTATTTTCGTCTTTATTAAATAATAATGTTTCTGTAGAGAAACTGGCGGATCAACTAACGACACTAAGTCGAGAAAAATTTGTGCTAGACGCTTCGGTTTATAGTGGCAATGGTGAGTTGTTGGCTCAAAGTCGCAATGCGCTCAATTTGCGGCAACAGTTAGGTTTAGAAGGGGAAAAATCATTGCAACAGACACAACAGATTGTTGAACCGATTTTTGATGGAAACAGTGTGATTGGCTTTTTACGAGTAACTTTTGATGGGCAATACGGGCAAACTAGTGAGAGTAAGATTAATCAACAGTTTCGTTATTTATATGCTGAAGTGATTGTTATTTTATTGGTAGGGGCTGTGATTGCCAGCAGTTTTCACCATTTTTTTCGACGCAGAAAAATTAAATTAGTGCCGATGAGAATATTAAGAAAGGTACAAGAAAATCAACAGCGTTCCAAAGCATTTCATCAACAACGCCGGCGTTTTAAGCGATAATGAAAGTGGTAATTAGTAGTAGCTACAAAAAGTGAGATCGTTATTTTGATCTCACTTTTTGTTTGATTAAACATTGGGGAATTAATGCCGTTTATGAGCCATTAACCACCAAATAATGGCTGCAAAGAAGATGCTTGGCGCTAATGCACCGATAAATGGTGGAATATTATAGACTAAACTTAATGGCCCGAAGACTTGATCCAAAACATAAAAAGCAAAACCACAACAGATTCCTGTTACCACACGTACGCCGGAAGTAACACTACGTAATGGACCGAAAATAAATGACAGTGCCAAAAGCATCATCACGCTGATAGAAATTGGTTGTAATAATTTTCTCCAATAGGTGAGTTCAAACGTTTTGGTATCTTGTCCGGTATTTTTTAAGAATTGGATATAGTCTGATAACCCTGTAATTGATAGCATACTAGGTCTTAATGACACCATCCCTAATTTATCTGGAGTAATGCTAGTTTCCCAAACTTTATTTAGATATTTTTGGTTAGTGATATGATCACCGTTTATCTCCGATTCTGAAATTTGATTAAAACGCCATTCGTTATTTGCATAAGTTGCCCGATTAGCTTGACTCATTTTTTGTAAATTACGATGTTGATCAAATTGATAGATATAAATGCCGTTTAACTGATTTTCTTTTGGAATATGTTGAATATAAACAAAACTGTTACCATCTTTCGCCCATACTGAACCTTTAACCGAAAGCAGTGAGCCACCAGTAAGCGATTTATAACGCATTTCTCTTGCAAACTGCTCCGTCTGTGGGATTCCCCATTCACCCAATGCCATATTAAGAATAACCAATGGAATAGCAACTTTCATAACCGATAAGCCGATTTGAAAACGTGAAAAACCGGAAGCTTGCATTACGACTAGCTCACTGTTTGAAGCTAAAGAGCCTAAACCGATTAACGCTCCTAGCAATGCCGCCATTGGGAAAAAAGTCTCAATATCTTTCGGAATAGTGAGCAGGGTGTAGGCGATGGCTTTAGCCGTGTCATAATTTCCTTCGCCGATAGCACGGAACTGTTCAACAAACTTGATAATGGCAGAAAGCCCGACTAATAAAAATAAAACAACAAAAATAGTCGCTAAAATTGTTTTACCGATATAACGATCTAAGGTATTAAACATAGATTAACCTCTTGCTCGTTTAAAAAGTTGGATGAATTTACTCTGGATAATCTCAGAATTGAGGATGATGCCTAAGAGTAAAAACAGGATATTGATTAAAATCATCCAATAGTGAGACTCAATTTTTCCATTGATTCCCGCCGTTTTGAGTGAACTTTGCAATAAAAAATAGATTAAATAGAGCAATAATGCAGGTATGATTTTGGCAAAACGACCTTGTCGAGGATTAACCTTGCTCAATGGAATTGCGAGCAACATCATCAATGGCACTGCTAAAAACAGGCTGATGCGCCATTGAAATTCAGCTTTGGCATTAGCGGAATTACTTCTCAATAAAGCATTACTATCTTGCATATCAAGATCGTTTTCTTCTGTTTTTGCCGCATTAAATGCTAGAAATGCCAAGTAATCCTGAAACTGGGTGATACGAAATTCCGGCAGAACTGCACTTCCTTCAAAGCGTTCTCCGTTTTTTAATGTTAATGTTTGGCTACCATCTTCTGCTGTGGAGAAACTTCCCTGTTCGGCAACGATTACAGATGGTTTCACTTTGCCGACCTGTTTAGTTTGGAACAGATAGATATCGGAAAGTTGATTGCCTTTTACTTTATCAACAAACAGCACAAAATTGCCGTTATTGGAGGAGATAAATTGTCCAGGAGTAATCGCAGATGCACTTGGATTAGCTTTTGCATTTTCTACCACTTCTACCTGTTTTTTTAATGCCCACGGTGTGAGATAAAGGGAGTTATAAGCAGCAATTACGGCAGTTACAATAGAAAGAATCAATCCCACTTTTACAAGGGCATTGGGGCCGATGCCACACGCTTGCATCACAGTAATTTCACTTTCGCTGTATAATCTTCCCAAAGTAAGTAAAAGTGCTAAAAATAGGCTAAGTGGCAACATCAGTTGTGCCATTGTCGGCATTCCTAATCCAAGCAGCGGTAAGATGACATCAACAGGAACATTACCATTGACGGCAGAGCCCAAAACGCGGACAAGTTGTTGTGCTAAAAAAATGACGAGTAAAATAAATAAAATAGCCAGTTGGCTTTTTAATGTTTCTTTGATTAGATATTTTGTCAAAATCACGGCAGCTGACCTGTGTTTTCTCTTTATTTTTGCTTGATTTTTTTATAAAAAACGATACTTTAATCAATCGTTCTCACAAGTAGATCTGTTTTCAAGTTTTTTCAAAAACATAAATTCAGGCGCATATAATACCTTGTTTCAGGGCCTAACAACAATAGAAATCATAATGAAGGAATATCAATATGGAATTTAGTGTCAAAAACGGCAGTGTTGAAAAACAACGTACTGCGTGTTTAGTGGTGGGTGTTTTCGAGCCGCGTCGCTTATCTGCATCGGCAGAGCAGTTGGATAATATCAGTAAAGGTTATATTAGTGCATTATTGAGACGTGGTGATATTGAAGGAAAAGTTGGGCAGACATTGTTATTGCATCACGTTCCTAATATTCCGGCAGATAGAATTTTATTGGTTGGTTGCGGTAAAGAACGTGAATTGGATGAAAGACAATATAAACAGATTATTCAAAAAATGGTAAAAGTTTTGAATGAAACTGGTTCAATGGAAGCTATATGTTATTTGACAGGTTTGCACATTAAGGGGCGTAATGTTTATTGGAATGTACGTTTGGCGGTGGAAGCAGCTCAGGAATCATTATATAGCTTTACTCAATTTAAGCGGGTGAAAACGGAAATTAGACGTGAATTACGTAAAATAGTATTCAATGTTCCGATGCGCCGTGAATTACCGCTAGCTGAGTCTGCAATTCAACACGCAATGGCGATCAGTAGCGGCATTAAAGAAACGAAAGATCTAGCCAATATGCCGCCGAATATTTGCACACCACGTTATTTAGCTGATAAATCGATTGAATTAGCACAGGCTTATGACACTCTAAATAGCCACGTTGTTGATGAGCAGCAGATGGAAAAATTGGGAATGAAATCCTATTTGGCAGTTTCACAAGGATCGCGTAATGAAGCGTTTATGTCGATCATTGAATTTAAAAATAATCCTGATCCTGATGCAAAACCAATCGTTTTGGTCGGAAAAGGGCTAACTTTTGATTCTGGCGGTATTTCATTGAAGCCGGGTGCTGGTATGGATGAGATGAAGTATGATATGTGTGGTGCAGCAACCGTTTATGGTGTGATGAAAGCTGTTGCTGAATTAAATTTACCGTTAAATGTGATTGGTGTGTTGGCAGGCTGTGAAAACTTGCCTGGCGGTAATGCTTATCGTCCCGGAGATATTTTAACCACAATGTCAGGCTTAACTGTAGAAGTGTTGAATACCGATGCTGAAGGGCGTTTAGTGCTTTGTGATGCGTTAACTTATGTTGAGCGTTTTGAGCCGGAAGTAGTGATTGATATTGCAACGTTGACAGGCGCTTGTGTGGTGGCATTAGCGGGAGTCAATAGTGGATTATTTTCGCCGTTAAATAATCTAGCCAATGAGTTGCAAAATGCGGCTGATCAGTCTAATGACAAAGCTTGGCGTTTGCCGATGAATGATGAGTATAATGATTTATTGAAATCTAATTTTGCTGACTTAGCAAATGTCGGTGGGCGTTGGGGTGGTGCGATTACCGCTGCTTGTTTCTTAGCGAATTTTACCAAAAAATATAATTGGGTGCATTTGGATATTGCAGGTACAGCGTGGAAACAGGGAGCTGACAAAGGTGCAACCGGTCGTCCGGTTTCATTATTGGTGCAGTTCTTATTGAATCGCGCTAATGTTAAATTTGATATTTAATATCAGAGGTAACTTCAAATAAAAAGCGGTGTGGAGGCTTAAGATCTACACCGCTTTGTTATTTTAAGCGGTTGTTATTTAATCCGTTTTTGCAGGTAGCCATAGCCATTTTGTACCAACTCCGCAAAAGGAATAAAACGTAAAGTCGCACTGTTGATGCAGTAACGCAAGCCACCGGTTTCGAGAGGACCATCTTCAAAAACGTGTCCTAAATGTGCATTGGCAATACGAGAACGCACTTCGGTACGGATCATTCCGTGGTTGGTATCACGCTGATATGTAACCACATCGGATGAAATCGGTTTGCTGAAACTTGGCCAACCACATTGTGACGGAAATTTATCAGAAGAGGCAAAAAGTGGCTCGCCACTGATTATATCGACATATAAACCTTTTTCAAAAAAATCCCAGTAACGATTTGAAAAAGGGTGTTCGGTGGCATTTAGCTGTGTAACAGCAAATGATTCTTTACTTAAATTTTGTTCGATTTCTGCTAAAGTAGGTTTATGGTATTTGTCGGCATCAATAATGACATTATCCGCTTTTCTCAGATCAATATGACAGTAGCCACTCGGATTTTTTTCTAAATAACGTTGGTGATACTCTTCTGCAGGATAGTAGTTTCGCAAAGGTTGCACCTCAACTAGCAAAGGTTGTTGCCATTTTTGCTGTTCGCGTGCCATTGCCGCATCAATAATCGGTTTTTGTCGATCATCAGTATAATAAATGCCGGTACGATATTGGATACCCAAATCATTCCCTTGTCGGTTTAAAGTGGTTGGATCGATGACACGGAAATAGTACTCAAGCAATGTTGATAAATTGATTTGAGCAGTATCATAACAGACTTTGACTGTTTCAGCGTGTCCACTACCATTACAAACTTGCTGATAGCTTGGATTTTCACTGTTACCATTGGCATAACCTGATTCGGCATCCAACACTCCACCGATAGCGGAAAAGTAGGCTTCTAATCCCCAAAAACAGCCGCCGGCAAGATAAATCTCGCAGGGCTGAATATTATTCTGTTCTGTCATTTTTTACCTCACAAAATAAAGATGTTTTCATTTGCTGAGTAATATATTACGTGTTGATTTTATGGGTTAACATCCGATTATAGGAATTTTATCTACTAAATGAAGCCACAATTAGATTGTTGCCCATAAATCATATTCATCGGCATTATGAATGGTAGCCATCACTATATCGCCAATCTTGACTTGTTGTTCACTGATATTATCAATATAAACGACACCGTCAATCTCAGGTGCATCTGCCATTGAACGCCCGATAATACCTTCTTCATCAATTTCATCGATCATTACAGGCAAGGTTTTACCGATTTTTTGTTGTAAGCGTTGGGCGGAAATTTGTTGCTGTAATTGCATAAACCGGTGGAAGCGTTCTTCTTTCACCTCTTCTGGCACTTGTTCTGCCATTTCTGTGGCTACCGCACCTTCAACCGGACTGAATTTGAAACAGCCGACACGATCCAGTTGTGCTTCTTGAATAAAATCTAATAACATTTGGAAATCTTCTTCAGTTTCACCTGGAAAACCGACAATAAATGTTGATCGTAATGTCAGTTCCGGACAGATTTCACGCCACTGTTTAATACGTTCCAATGTACGTTCGATTGAACCCGGACGTTTCATTGCTTTTAGAATTTTCGGACTGGCGTGTTGTAACGGAATATCTAAATAAGGTAAAATTTTGCCTTGCGCCATCAAAGGAATCAGCTTATCAACGTGCGGATAAGGGTAAACATAATGTAGACGTACCCAAACGCCTAATGTTCCAAGCTGTTCGCAAAGCGTAATTAAATCATTTTTAATCGGCATTCCATTCCAGAAAACAGTTTTGCTTTTTTGTTCTTTTTGATTTTTATCCAACGCATAAGCGGAAGTATCTTGAGAAACGATCAACAACTCTTTAACGCCGGCATCAACTAAACGTTTTGCTTCATCCAAAATGGTGTTGATCGGTCTGCTGTCAAGATCACCGCGCATAGATGGAATAATGCAGAAAGTGCAACGGTGATCGCAGCCTTCTGAAATTTTAACGTAAGCATAGTGTTTAGGCGTTAATTTTACCCCTTGTTTCGGCACCACATTGAGATAAGGGTTATATTCCGGTTTCGGGGCATATTTGTGGACGTGTGTCATCACCGCTTCATAACTGTGTGGGCCAGTAATTTCAAGCACTTTAGGATGTACTTCTCTAATTTGATTTTCTTTAGCACCTAAACAACCGGTAACGATAACTTTGCCGTTTTCTTCCAAGGCTTCGCCAATAGCTTCTAATGATTCTTGAACAGCACTGTCGATAAAACCGCAGGTATTGACTATCACTAAATCGGCATTGTCATAACTTGGTACAATGTTATAACCCTCTGCTCGTAGCTCGGTTAAAATACGTTCGGAATCCACTAAATTTTTAGGGCAACCAAGGCTCAAAAAGCCAATATTTGGAGTTGTTATTGTCATAATTTTGTTATCTATTTTGTAATGGAATTTTAGTAGGTGGCGAATTGTACAGAATTTGTCGATAGAAAGCGAATTTTTATCAGAGCAATTAGAAGTAACACTTTGTTCTAAATAGGTAATCCTTTGTGGTTACGTCCCAAAATGGATGGTAAAAAAATAGACAAAATCAGCTGGTTTTGCTATGGTAAGACAAATTTTTTCTATCTTTATTTCAAAAAATCTAATAAAATTTCTAAAATTAGTTAATAAATTGTGAAGCTCCGAAAGCAACGCAAATGTTAATTAACAACTTTTTCAGCTGGGTGATGCATAGTTGGCAGTTTTGTGCGTCACACATTTTTTTAACCACAATAAGATAAAAGGAATAGCCCATGTCGGATATGGTAAAAAATGACGTGGATCCGATTGAAACCAACGATTGGATGTTGGCAATCGATTCAGTAATTCGTGAAGAAGGTGTTGAAAGAGCGCAATATATCATTGAACAACTCATTCAACGTGCAAGAGCTAATGACGTTTCACTTCCTACTGGAATAACAACAGACTATATTAATACCATTCCAGTTAGTGAAGAACCTAATTATCCGGGTAATTTAGATCTTGAACGTCGCATTCGCAGTGTAATTCGTTGGAATGCGATTATGGCAGTATTACGTGCCTCTAAAAAGGATCTTGAATTAGGCGGACATATGGCATCATTCCAATCCTCCGCAACATTATATGAAGTTTGTTTCAACCACTTCTTTAAGGCTCGTAACGAAAAAAATGGTGGTGATTTAGTGTTCTTCCAAGGACATATTGCACCGGGAATTTATGCACGTGCATTTGTTGAAGGGCGTTTGACCGAAGAACAAATGGATAATTTCCGTCAAGAAGTTCACGGAAAAGGTATTCCTTCTTATCCTCATCCTCGCTTATTACCGGAATTTTGGCAATTCCCTACTGTTTCTATGGGGCTAGGTCCATTAAATGCAATTTATCAAGCACGTTTCTTAAAATATTTACAAAATCGTGGCTTGAAAGATACTTCAGATCAAACTGTTTATGCATTTCTTGGTGACGGTGAAATGGATGAAGTTGAATCACGCGGTGCGATTGCATTTGCTGCACGTGAAAAATTGGATAACTTAATCTTTGTTATCAACTGTAACTTGCAACGTTTGGATGGCCCGGTAACTGGTAACGGTAAAATTATCCAAGAATTGGAAAGCAACTTTAAGGGTGCTGGTTGGGAAGTAATTAAAGTGATTTGGGGACGTCGTTGGGATCGTTTATTGCAGAAAGATACCTCCGGCAAATTGCTTCAATTGATGATGGAAGTGGTTGATGGCGATTATCAAAACTTCAAATCTAAAGATGGTGCTTATGTTCGTGAACACTTCTTTGGGCGTTATCCAGAAACGGCGGAATTAGTTAAAGATATGACAGATGATGAAATCTGGGCATTGAACCGTGGTGGTCACGATCCGATTAAAGTATTTGCTGCATTCAATAAAGCGAAACAAGTTAAAGGCAAACCGGTTGTTATCCTTGTTAAAACGATCAAAGGTTATGGTATGGGGGATGCAGCGGAAGGTAAAAACATCGCTCACCAAGTTAAGAAAATGGATCTTTCCGGCGTTAAACACGTTCGTGATCAATTTAATGTGCCTGTTTCCGATGCGGATCTTGAAAAACTTCCATATGTGACTTTCGCTGAAGGTTCAGATGAGTACAAATATCTTCACGAACGCCGTCAAGCATTACAAGGCTATTTACCGACTCGTTTATCACGTTTTACTCAAGAATTTAAAGTGCCTGGAATTGAAGAGTTTTCTCAATTATTTGAAGCTCAAGCACGTCCTATTTCAACCACAATGGCATTTGTACGTACATTAAATATATTGTTGAAAGATAAATCTATTGGTAAACATATCGTTCCAATCGTAGCCGATGAAGCGCGTACTTTCGGTATGGAAGGTTTATTCCGTCAAATCGGTATCTACAATCCGCACGGTCAGCACTATGTTCCACAAGATCGTGAACAGGTTGCATATTATCGTGAAGCGACTGATGGACAAGTCTTACAGGAAGGTATCAATGAACAGGGTGCAACTGCATCTTGGTTAGCAGCAGCGACTTCATATAGCACTAACGATTTACCGATGATTCCATTCTTCGTTTATTACTCAATGTTTGGTTTCCAACGTGTTGGTGATTTAATGTGGTTGGCAGGAGACCAACGTGCGCGTGGCTTTATGATTGGTGGTACATCTGGTCGTACAACCTTGAATGGTGAAGGTTTACAACACGAAGACGGACATAGTCACATTCAATCATTAACCATTCCAAGTTGTGTTTCTTATGACCCTGCATTTGCATTTGAAGTACCAGTTATTATCCAAGACGGTGTACGCCGTATGTATGGCCCGGATCAAGAAGATGTTTATTACTATATCACTACATTAAACGAAACCTATGATCAACCGGCAATGCCGAAAGGTGCGGAAGAGGGTATTCGTAAAGGTATCTATAAATTTGAAACCGTAACCGGTCAAGGTAAAGGTAAGGTTCAGTTACTAGGTTCAGGTGCCATTCTTCGTCACGTACGCGAGGCAGCACAATTATTGGCAAATGACTTTGGTGTATCTTCAGATGTTTATAGCGTAACTTCCTTTACTGAGTTAGCAAGAGAAGGTAACGAAATTGAACGTTACAACACGTTGCATCCGGAAGAAGAAGCAAAAGTGCCATATATTGCTAAAGTTATGAATGATGCGCCGGCAATTGCGGCAACCGACTATATGCGTTTATTTGCTGACCAAGTTCGTGCGTATGTTCCGGCAAGCAGCTATTTGGTGTTAGGTACTGATGGTTTCGGTCGCTCAGACAGCCGTGAAAATTTACGTTCTCACTTTGAAGTTGATGCACATCACGTTGTGGTAGCAGCATTATCTCAATTAGTGAAAGCCGGCACTTTAGATAAGAAAGTGTTAGTTGAAGCCATTAAGAAATATGGTATTGATACCGATAAAGCGTACTCTTTACACGCATAATTAACTGTAACAATCACAAAGGATATAAATTATGTCAAAACAAATTGCTATTCCAGATATCGGTGGTGATGAAGTTACTGTAACAGAAGTTATGGTTAAAGTTGGTGACACCATTGATGTTGATCAAAGTGTGATCAATGTTGAAGGTGATAAAGCCTCAATGGAAGTACCAGCACCGGAAGCAGGTGTGGTAAAAGAAGTATTGGTAAAAGTAGGTGATAAAGTCTCTACTGGTACTCCTATGTTAGTATTAGAAGCAGCGGGTGCGTCAGCACCTGCTCCTGCAGCGGAAACAGTGCCATCTCCAGCGGCAGCACCGACTGCAGCAGCTTCTGTTGTTGATGTTCAGGTTCCGGATATCGGCGGAGATGAAGTTAACGTTACTGAAATTATGGTTGCAGTAGGCGATACTGTTAGCGAAGAACAGTCATTAATCACCGTTGAAGGCGATAAAGCTTCAATGGAGGTGCCTGCGCCATTTGCTGGTGTGGTAAAAGAAATTTTAGTTAAATCAGGTGACAAAGTTTCTACCGGTTCATTGATTATGCGTTTTGAAGTTGCCGGTGCGGCAGCTGCAGCAGCACCTTCTCCTGCAGCGGAAGCGACTCAGGTGGTAGCGCCTGCGGTTAGTGGAGGTGTTCAGGACGTTCACGTTCCGGATATTGGCGGAGATGAAGTGAATGTGACCGAAATTATGGTAGCAGTAGGTGACAGTGTTGCTGAAGAACAATCATTAATTACGGTTGAAGGTGATAAGGCTTCGATGGAAGTGCCTGCTCCTTTTGCCGGTGTAGTAAAAGAAATTTTAATTAAATCAGGAGATAAGGTTTCTACCGGTTCATTAATTATGCGCTTTGAAGTGGCTGGTGCAGCGCCGGCGACAGCTCCAGCACAACAACCTGCAACAGCGCCTGCTCCTCAAGCGACAGCAGCAGCGCCTGCTCCAGCAGCTTCTAATGAAGATGTGACTAAGAGCGCAAGTTTCGCTCACGCAACTCCGGTTGTTCGTCGTTTAGCGCGTGAATTTGGTGTGAATCTTGATAAAGTGAAAGGTACAGGTCGTAAAGGTCGTATCTTAAAAGAAGACGTTCAAGCTTATGTTAAAGCGGCTATTAAAGCGGTTGAAAGTGGCTCTGTTTCTACATCGGCTGCTGGAGGTAATGTCGGATCAGGTTTAGGATTGTTGCCGTGGCCGAAAGTTGATTTCAGCAAATTCGGTGAAACTGAAGAAGTTGAATTGGGACGCATTAAGAAAATTTCAGGAGCTAACTTACACCGTAACTGGGTAATGATCCCTCACGTAACACAATGGGATAAAGCAGATATTACTGAGCTAGAAAAATTTAGAAAAGAGCAAAATGTATTAGCTGAAAAACAGAAACTTGATGTTAAAATTACTCCGCTTGTCTTTATTATGAAAGCGGTAGCAAAAGCGTTGGAAGCTTATCCAAACTTCAATAGTTCAATTACTGAAGATGCACAACGTCTGATCTTGAAGAAATACATCAATATCGGTGTGGCGGTAGATACACCAAACGGTTTGGTTGTACCGGTGTTTAAAGATGTTAATAAGAAAGGTGTTATTGAACTTTCTCGTGAATTGGCAGCAATGTCGAAGAAAGCGCGTGCAGGTAAATTAACAGCTTCAGATATGCAAGGCGGATGCTTTACTATCTCAAGTTTAGGTGGTATCGGTGGTACTCACTTTACCCCTATCGTTAATGCACCGGAAGTGGCAATTTTAGGGGTTTCTCGTTCAGAGATGACACCGGTGTGGAATGGTAAAGAATTTACACCACGCTTGATGTTACCATTGTCATTGTCTTACGATCACCGAGTGATTGATGGAGCGGACGGTGCACGCTTTATTACCTATATTAGTGGTGTGTTGTCGGATTTACGCCGCTTAGTCATGTAGTAATGGAAACGAAAGCCTGAGTTGATCAGGCTTTTGTTATAATTAATTTAATTGCCGTCCTAACATTTTGTTAGAGAAAAAATCAAGAGGCTTAACATGAATAAAGAAATTAAAACACAAGTAGTTGTTTTAGGTGCTGGTCCTGCAGGATATTCAGCGGCATTCCGTTGTGCAGATTTAGGGTTGGAAACCGTTATTATTGAACGTTTTTCAACTCTTGGTGGGGTATGCTTAAACGTAGGTTGTATTCCGTCTAAAGCATTATTGCACGTTGCTAAAGTGATTGAAGAAGCTAAATCTTTAGCTGAGCACGGTATTGTTTTCGGTGAACCAAAAACCGATATTGAAAAAATTCGTGGTTGGAAAGAGAAAGTTATCAGTCAATTAACCGGTGGTTTAGCTGGTATGGCAAAAATGCGTAAAGTTCAAATCGTAAACGGTTATGGAAAATTTGCCAGTGCAAACAGCATTATTGTTGCCGGAGAAGAAGGCGAAACTAAAATTACATTTGATAACGCAATTATTGCTGCGGGTTCTCGTCCAATTCAATTACCGTTTATTCCACACGATGATCCGCGTGTTTGGGATTCAACAGATGCATTAAAACTTAAAGAAGTACCTGAAAAATTATTGATTATGGGTGGTGGTATTATTGGTCTTGAAATGGGGACCGTTTACCACGCACTAGGTTCACAAATTGATGTTGTGGAAATGTTTGATCAGGTTATTCCGGCAGCGGATAAAGATGTGGTTAAAATCTTTACTAAACGCATCGAGAAAAAATTCAACCTCTTGTTAGAAACTAAAGTTACTGCGGTAGAAGCGAAAGAAGACGGTATTTATGTTTCTATGGAAGGAAAAGGCGCAAATGAAACTCGCCGTTATGATGCCGTGTTAGTGGCTATCGGTCGTACACCGAACGGTAAATTAATCGATGCACAAGTGGCAGGCGTTGAAGTGGATGAACGTGGCTTTATCCGTACCGACAAACAGATGCGTACTAATGTTCCTCATATCTTTGCGATTGGTGATATTGTCGGTCAACCAATGTTGGCTCACAAAGGTGTTCACGAAGGTCACGTTGCGGCAGAAGTGATTGCCGGACAAAAACACTATTTCGATCCGAAAGTGATCCCATCTATTGCCTATACTGAACCTGAAGTGGCTTGGGTTGGTAAAACAGAAAAAGAATGTAAAGCTGAAGGCATTTCTTATGAAGTGGCAACTTTCCCTTGGGCGGCATCAGGTCGTGCGATTGCATCAGACTGTTCAGACGGTATGACTAAACTTATTTTTGATAAGAATACACACCGTGTGATTGGTGGTGCGATTGTCGGAACCAACGGCGGTGAATTATTAGGTGAAATCGGTCTTGCAATCGAAATGGGTTGCGATGCGGAAGATTTAGCATTAACTATTCACGCACACCCTACATTACACGAATCTGTCGGCTTGGCGGCGGAAGTGTTTGAAGGTACAGTAACTGATTTACCGAACGCAAAAGCGAAAAAGAAAAAATAATTTGTTAAGAAATTATTAAATTCATACTACAATCTAAAATCTGCACCTTGACTGAAAGTCGGAGTGCAGATTTTTTACTTATTTAGATGAAAAAGGCTTATTGCCCTTGATATCAAAAAAAGTTCCCCCATATACCTCAAACTATAGAAATAGACAAGAGAACAATAATTATGAGCAAAGAGTTACCAACAAAACAAATTCCTGTCTTACCGTTACGAGATGTTGTCGTGTTTCCACATATCGTAATGCCACTATATGTAGGAAGAACAAAGTCTATCCGTAGTCTTGATGAAGCAATGGATAGCGGCAAAGACATTTTATTAGTCACTCAAAAAGAGGCTAATTTGGAAGAGCCGACAGAGAAAGATATTTATCAAGTAGGGACAGTTGCTACTATTATTCAATTATTGAAATTACCGGACGGCACGGTAAAGGTACTTGTTGAAGGGAAATCAAGAGCAAAAGTGCTCTCATTTGAGAGTGATGAATATTATTCTGCCGAGATAAGTAAAATTACTGAAATCGTGGATAATGATGTTGAGTTGGATGTTATTCAAACAACAGTATTAACTGAATTGGATAAATTTGCACATCAACAACATAATAAAGTTAAGCCTGAAGTATTAACTGCATTGAAGGATATCCACGATCCGAAAAAATTGGTTGATACCTTGGCAGGCAATATGCCGTTAGCATTGGATAAAAAACAGGCATTATTAGAACAGGAAAATGTTTTCGCCCGTTTTGAAACATTATTAGGCTTGATTCAAGCGGAAATGGAAATCAGCAGCTTGGATAAGAAAATTCGTGATCGTGTAAAAAAACAGATGGAAAAGAATCAACGCGATTACTATTTGAATGAACAGATTAAAGCCATCCAGAAAGAGCTTGGTGAAGCGGAAACTGTCGAAAATGAAGTACAGCAATTAAAGAAAAAAATTGCCGATGCAAAAATGCCGAAAGAGGTTCAAGAAAAAGCAGAATCGGAATTGCAAAAATTAAAAATGATGTCGCCGATGTCTGCGGAAGCGACAGTGGTTCGTACATATATTGACTGGATGGTACAAGTGCCGTGGCACAAACGTACTAAAGTGAAAAAAGATTTAAAACAGGCGGAAGCCATTTTAAATAACGACCATTACGGCTTGGAGCGTGTCAAAGAACGCATTTTAGAATATTTAGCGGTGCAAACTCGTACTAACCAAATTCGTGGGCCGATTTTATGTTTGGTAGGGCCGCCGGGGGTAGGTAAAACCTCATTGGGGCAATCTATTGCGCAGGCGACCGGTCGTAAATATGTGCGAATGGCGTTAGGCGGCGTGCGTGATGAAGCCGAAATTCGTGGGCATCGCCGTACTTATATCGGTGCGTTGCCGGGTAAACTTATCCAAAATATGGCGAAAGTGGGTGTGAAAAACCCATTATTCTTGTTGGATGAAATTGATAAATTGGGTGCGGATATGCGTGGCGATCCGGCATCAGCATTATTGGAAGTGTTAGATCCGGAACAGAACAACACCTTCAGCGATCATTATCTTGAGGTAGATTATGATCTTTCCGATGTGATGTTTGTCGCCACTTCCAACTCAATGAATATTCCGGGTCCGTTACTTGATCGTATGGAAGTCATTCGTCTTTCAGGTTATACCGAAGATGAAAAACTGAACATTGCGATGCGTCATTTGTTGAATAAACAGATGGAGCGTAACGGTTTGAAAGCGAAAGAATTAACCATCAAAGAAGAAGCCATTTTAGATATTATCCGTTATTACACTCGTGAAGCCGGTGTACGTAATTTGGAACGTGAAATTTCTAAAATCTGTCGTAAAGCGGTGAAGAATCTATTATTGGATAAATCATTGAAACAGGTGGTTGTGGATAGTAGTAATCTACACGATTATCTTGGTGTCAGACGTTTTGAATACGGCAAAGCGGATAATCAAAACCGCGTTGGTGAAGTGACCGGTTTGGCGTGGACAGAAGTCGGCGGTGATTTATTAACCATTGAAGCGGCTTCAGTGTCGGGCAAAGGTAAATTAAATTACACCGGTTCGTTAGGCGATGTAATGAAAGAGTCCATTCAGGCGGCGATGACGGTAGTTCGTGCCAGAGCGGAACAGTTGGGCATTAATACCGATTTCTATGAAAAACGGGATATTCACATTCACGTGCCTGAAGGCGCGACACCGAAAGATGGTCCGAGTGCAGGGATTGCAATGTGCACCGCATTGGTTTCTTGCTTAACCGGTAATCCGGTACGTGCCGATGTGGCAATGACAGGCGAAATTACTTTACGCGGTAAAGTGTTGCCAATCGGTGGTTTGAAAGAGAAATTATTAGCGGCACATCGTGGCGGCATTAAACGGGTCTTAATTCCGAAAGACAATGTCAAAGATCTTGAGGAAATTCCGGAAAATGCAAAATCTACGTTGGATATTCGTCCGGTCGAAACTATTGATGAAGTTTTGGCATTGGCACTGGAAAAACCGCCGGTCGGAATTGAGGTGGTGAAAAATTTAGCCGCTCCGAAAAAACGTAGCAGTAAAAATATGACATCAACTGTCAATTAATCAGCAAAAAGCCGGTCAAAATAAGATGACCGGCTTTTTAGTAGGTGCAGCCAACCCAACTTTTCTATATAATTTTGTCCATTATTGTTTTTATTATAAGGAAGCTCTCATTATGATGGAGAAACTGCGTGGCTATACACATAGTATGGTCTGGAAAGTATTAATGTCGGTCATTGCTATTTCATTTGTGTTGAGTGGTGTTGCCGGTTATTTAATTTCTCGTCAAAACACCTCGGCGGCAACCGTAAATGGTGTTGAAATTTCCCAACGTCTTTTCCAACAACAATATCAAAGCCAATATCAACAGTTGGCGATGCAGATGGGGGATAAATTTGCAGCAGTGGCGGATTCTGCCGAATTTACCAACGGTTTGCGTCATTCCGTATTGGATCGTTTAATTGATGATGAGTTGTTACGCCAATACAGCAAAGAGTTAGGATTGGGTGTCGGCGATGAAGCGATTAAGCAGGCGATCGTAATGAATCCGGCATTCCAAAAAGATGGTCAGTTCGATAACGCAGTTTATCAACAATTGTTAGCTAATAATAATCTCACACCGGATCAATATGCGGAAATTGTGCGTCAGGATTTAGTGTTATCACAATTAATGGGCTCTTTATTGGCGAGTGATTTCTTAACTGAAGCACAGCAACAACAATTTGTAAAATTGTTCTTTCAGAAGAGAAGTGTTCGTTTAGCAACTTTCCCGGTAGCGGATTTAGCAGCTAAACAGACCATTTCAGATCAGGAAATTGAGAAATATTACAATGATCATAAAGCAGCTTTTGCCACACCTGAATTGGTTAAAGTGCAATATATTGATGTCAATAAAGATAAATTGGCAAAAGATCTGCAGGTGAGTGATGTTGAAGTTGCTCAATATTATCAAGATAATAAATCTCAATTTATGGGGCAGGCAAAACAGCATATTGCGCATATTCAAGTAAATACACAGGCGGAAGCGGATGATATTTACAACAAATTGCAACAGGGTGCAGATTTTGCCGAGTTAGCGAAAAAATATTCTATTGACCGCTTAACAGCAGTTAACGGCGGTGATTTAAGTTGGGTGGTTGCCGGACAGTTACCGAAAGCGTTTGAAACAGCAGCTGACAACACCGCAGTCGGTGCTTATAGCAAACCGACAAAAGTGGATGATAAATATCACATTATTAAAGTGTTGGCGCGCAATGAAGCGACTGTATTACCATTAGAAGAGGTCAAAAGCCGAATTACCGATCTTGTGCGTCAGGATTTAGCGGAACGTAAATATTTCAGTGTTGAAAAAGCGGTTGCGGATAAAGCCTTTGAAGATCAAAGCGGTTTAGCGACAGCTGCCAAAGAGGGCAATTTAACCGTTGAAGAAACCGGTTATTTTGCGCGTGATGATGTGCCGGCAGCATTGAATTTTAGCAATGTGATTAGCGAAATGTTCAGTCCGGAATTGGTGCAAGGCGGAATGAACTCACAAATGATTAGTGTTGGTGAAAATCACAGTGTCATTTTCCGCGTGGTCGACTATAAAGCGGCAGGAACTAAGCCTTTAGCAGAAGCAAAAACACAAATTACTACCTTATTACAGCGTGAAAAAGCAGAAAATATTGAGTTGGATCGTGTTAAAGCATTGGTTGCTAAATTACAAGCCGGAGATAATAGTGCGGTTGAATTCAAACAAAACTTGACAACAGTTTATGCGGAAAGCAAAAATCCGGCGTTGGATAAACAGATTTTTGCAATGCCGTTACCGACAGCAGGTAAACCAAGCTATCACGTCGGTGTCGATCAAAATGGGGATATTGTTGCGATTGCGTTGGATAAAGTTGAAGATGGTCAACTGTCAGCCGAACAACAAAAAGCATTTGTTTCACAATTAATGCAGTTCCGTGTGAATGACTTACAGGCAACATTATTGAAGGCTTTGCGTGAAAAAGCAAAAATTGAAATTAATCAGGAAATGTTGGATCAGCTGCAAGAATAAATGACGGTTGATTGAATAATTAACACCAAAATAGCGCCTCATTAGGGTTTCCTCGTGAGGCGATATTTTTAGGAGAGCAGAATGGATTTACAGCAACTTATTTCTCTTGATCGCGAACATATTTGGCATCCTTATACGTCTATGCTTGAACCGGCAGCAGTGTATCCGGTGGAGCGGGCAGACGGTGTCATTATTACGTTAAAAGATGGGCGCAAATTGATTGATGGAATGTCTTCGTGGTGGGCGGCGTTGCACGGATATAATCATCCGGAGCTGAATCAGGCGGTGCAACAACAAATCAGTAAAATGGGCCATATTATGTTTGGCGGTTTTACTCACGAACCGGCGGTAGAATTGGCACAAACACTGCTTTCTATTTTGCCGCCATCACTGGATAAGATTTTCTTTGCTGATAGCGGTTCAGTGGCAGTTGAAGTGGCAATGAAAATGGCAATTCAATATCAACAGGCGAAAGGTGAAAGTAATCGTTATCAGTTTGCTACCATTCGTTCCGGTTATCACGGCGATACTTGGCACGCAATGTCAGTTTGCGATCCGGTTACCGGAATGCATTCACTTTTTAGTAAAAGTTTGCCGATTCAATATTTCTTGCCGCAGCCACCGATAAAATTTGATCAGGCGTGGCAGGAGCAAGCCATTTTACCGTTACAGGATTTGTTGGAAAAACATCATCAAACCATTGCTGGTTTGATTCTTG
Organism: Gallibacterium genomosp. 2; assembly: GCF_000771895.1. NCBI lineage: Bacteria > Pseudomonadati > Pseudomonadota > Gammaproteobacteria > Pasteurellales > Pasteurellaceae > Gallibacterium > Gallibacterium genomosp. 2. The sequence goes on along the minus strand of NZ_JPXY01000033.1, from coordinate 69,514 downwards.
AGCCGATTGTGCAAGGTGCGGGCGGAATGTATTTTTATTCCCCTGTTTATTTACAGAAAGCTAAAGCACTATGCGAGCAGTATGGTGTTTTGCTTATTTTTGATGAAATTGCAACCGGTTTCGGACGAACCGGGAAATTATTTGCCTATCAGCACGCCAATGTGATTCCGGATATTATCTGTATTGGTAAGGCGTTAACCGGCGGTTATATGACCTTGTCAGCAACGATCACTTCCAAACAGGTGGCAGAAACCATCTGTGCCGGTGAGGCAAAATGTTTTATGCACGGCCCGACTTTTATGGGAAATCCATTAGCTTGTGCAGTGGCAAATGCCTCAATTAAATTATTATTACAGAGTGATTGGCAGGCACGGATAAAACGAATTGAACAGCAATTAAAACAGGGCTTGGCGGAAGCAGCACGATGGGATTGTGTGCAGGAAGTAAGAGTGTTGGGCGCAATTGGGGTGATTGAAATGAAACAAGCGGTGAATATGGCAACCTTACAGCCTAAATTCGTTGAGCAAGGGGTTTGGTTGCGTCCATTCGGCAAACTGGTTTATGTGATGCCGCCATTTATTATTAGTGAAACTGAACTGGCGCAATTAATTTCAGGGTTATTGTCAGCCTTAAAAGCAGAGTATCAAATCGAAGAATAGTTAAAAAATATGTCGGAATTTCAAACAAAAACAGCAACAAAATCTCAGCGCAATGTGAAGCATAAAAACGTAAACAGGGCACCATTGGCAGCGTGGCAAAAACAATTATTATCCGAACTGGATCAGGTGATGTTGGCGGATAAATATTTGTTAGCGGCGAGAATAAAAAAAGCACCGGTACAGGCAAAAGCGGAATTACAGGCTTTATTAACCGATGCGGTTGAAACAGCGAAGCAAAAATTATTGCAACGACAACAGCGTCCGTTACAAATCGCTTTTCCGCAAGATTTACCGGTGAGCCAACGTAGCGAAGAGATTATGCGTGCCATTGCGACGCATCAGGTGGTGGTGATTGCCGGAGAAACCGGATCGGGCAAAACCACGCAGATTCCTAAAATGTGTTTAGCCTTGGGATTAGGCAAAAAGGGATTTATCGGGCATACGCAACCTCGCCGTATTGCCGCACGTTCCGTCGCCACCAGAATTGCAGAAGAGTTGCAAACCGAGCTTGGTGATCTTGTCGGTTATAAGGTGCGTTTTAATGATCAAGTCAGTGAAAATACACAGATAAAATTGATGACCGATGGTATTTTATTGGCGGAAATTCAGTCAGATCGTTATTTAAATCAGTATGAAGTGTTGATTATTGATGAAGCCCACGAGCGTAGTCTGAATAATGATTTTATTTTGGGCTATTTAAAGCAGTTATTGCCGCGAAGACCGGATTTAAAAGTGATCATTACCTCAGCGACCATTGATGTTGAGCGTTTTGCTAAACATTTTAATAATGCACCGATTATAGAGGTTTCGGGGCGAACTTATCCAGTTGAGGTGAGGTATCGACCCGTTGCGGAGAGTGAAGATCAAGATCAGTTGCAGGTGATCTTTGATGCGGTAGATGAATTACAGGCGGAGGGGCGAGGTGATATTTTAATTTTTATGAATGGTGAACGTGAAATTCGTGATACCGCAGAAGCCTTAGAAAAAAGGGATTTACGCCATACTGAAATTTTGCCGCTTTATGCTCGTTTATCGGCACAGGAACAGAATCGCATTTTCCATCCGGGAGCTTTAAATCGCATTATTTTAGCCACCAATGTTGCGGAAACTTCTTTGACTGTTCCCGGAATTAAATATGTGATTGATCCCGGCACAGCAAGAATTTCACGTTACAGTTATCGCACCAAAGTACAGCGATTGCCGATTGAGCCGATTTCACAAGCTTCGGCAAATCAACGTAAAGGGCGTTGCGGACGTGTTAGTGAAGGGATTTGTATTCGTCTTTATTCTGAAGAGGATTTTAATAGTAGACCGCAATTCACTGATCCGGAGATTTTGCGTACCAATCTTGCATCGGTCATTTTGCAAATGACCGCATTAGGTCTGGATGATATTGAATCATTTCCGTTTGTTGATGCACCGGATCGTCGCCAAATTCAAGATGGATTACGTTTATTGGATGAGTTGCAGGCCTTCAAAATGGTGAAAGGGCGTTATGGTGACAAACGGATTTTAACGGAAAGTGGACGACAACTCGCACGTCTGCCGGTAGATCCTCGTTTGGCAAAAATGGTGTTGATGGCAGCAAGTAACGGTAGCCTGCGTGAAGTGTTGGTAATTGTTGCCGCATTGTCGATTCAAGATCCGAGAGAAAGACCACTTGATAAACAGCAATCAGCAGATGATAAGCATCGCCGTTTTGCGGATAAACATTCGGATTTCTTGGTTTTCGTAAATTTGTGGCGTTATATTCAGGAACAGCAGAAACAGCTTTCTCGAAATCAATTTAGACGTTTGTGTCAAAAAGATTACCTCAATTATTTACGAATTCGTGAATGGCAGGAAATTTATCATCAGTTACGTTTAAGTGTTCGGGAAATGGGGCTTGCGATCAATACTGAAGCAGCAGAATATATGCCGATTCACACTGCACTATTAGCCGGATTGCTCTCACATATTGGTAGTAAAGAGACGGAAAAACAGCAATACCTTGGCGCAAGGAATGCCCATTTTTCAATTTTTCCAGCTTCCACATTGTTTAAAAAACAACCTCGATGGTGTATGGCAGCAGAATTAGTCGAAACGTCTAAATTATGGGGTAGAGTTGTTGCGACGATTGAAGCGGAATGGATTGAACCGTTGGCACAGCATTTGGTGAAAAAAAGTTATCACGAGCCACATTGGTCGAAAAAACAGGGAGCTGTTTTAGCTAGTGAAAAAGTAACACTGTACGGTGTACCGATCGTACAAGCAAGAACGGTTAATTATAGTGCCATTGATCCAATGATTTGTCGTGAGATTTTTATTCGTTCTGCATTAGTGGAGGGAGATTGGCACACTAAACATAAATTCTTCTTTGAAAATCAGAAGCTTATCAAAGAAGTGGAAGAGTTGGAACATAAAACACGTCGTCGTGATATTTTAGTCAGCGAGCAGGCACTGTTTGATTTTTATGATCAACGTATTCCAGCGGAAGTGGTATCGCAACGCCATTTTGACCGTTGGTGGCAACAAGCACAGAAGAAAGATGCAGAATTACTGAGTTTTGAAAAATCATTCCTGTTGAATGATGAAACATCGGTCAGTGCCTTAGATTTCCCTAATTTTTGGCATCAAGGCGATTTAAAACTGAAACTAAGTTATCAGTTTGAGCCAGGAACGGATGCGGATGGCGTAACCGTGCATATTCCATTGCCGTTACTTAACCAGATCGAATTAAATGGATTTGAATGGCAAATTCCAGGATTGCGTCAGGAGTTGGTGGTGGCATTGATTAAATCATTGCCGAAAGCATTGCGCCGTAATTTTGTACCGGCACCAAATTATGCCGAAGCGTTTCTAGCTCGAACCACGGCATTGGAAAAACCGTTATTGGAAAGTTTAAGTGAACAACTACGCAAAATGACGGGTGTTTGGGTTGAACCGACAGAATGGAATTGGTCGCAAGTTCCATCACATCTGAAAATGACATTTCGAGTGATTGATGAAAAAGGTCGTAAAATTGCAGAAAGTAATGATCTTGATGCTTTAAAAGTCTCTTTAAAAAATCAGGTACAGCAAAGTATTGCTGAAGTGGCAGATGATGGCATTGAGCAAAGTGGTATTCATATTTGGAATTTTGATACTTTGCCTCAGTTTTATGAACAAAAAAGACGAGGTTTCAGTATTAAAGCATATCCGGCAATTGTGGATGAAAAAGAATCGGTTGGTATTAAATTGTTTGAAACTGAATTTGAACAGCAACGTGCAATGCGTCAAGGATTACGTCGTTTGTTATTGTTGAATGTACCTTCACCAATAAAGTATTTACACGAAAAATTACCGAATAAAGCAAAATTAGGACTCTATTTCACGCCGTTCGGTACAGTATTGCAACTTATTGATGACTGTATAGCTTGTGCTGTTGATAAATTAATCGGTGATTTTGGTGGTGTGGTTTGGCAGGAACAGAAATTTGAGCAGTTGCGAGATTTTGTTCGTGAAAATTTAAATGATGCTACTGTGGATATTGCACAAAAAGTTGAGCAGATTTTAACATTGGCATATGAAATTAATAAACGGATGAAAGGACGTCTAGATTTTAATTTGGCGTTTGCTTTATCTGACATTAAGTCTCAACTTAATCAACTGATTTATCCGGGATTTGTTGAAAATAGTGGTTATAAACGCTTAGCAGATTTATTACGTTATCTTCAGGCGATTGATAAACGGCTTGATAAAGTGGCACAGGATGTTAATCGTGATCGTGCATTAATGTTGAAAATAGAAAGTGTGCAACAGGCTTATCAACAACTATTGAATAAATTGCCAAAATCTAAACCGATTAGTGATGAAATTTTGGAAGTTCGTTATATGATTGAGGAGTTACGTGTCAGTTTATTTGCACAGCAGTTAAAAACCGCTTATCCGATTTCTGATAAGCGTATTTTAAACTTGTTGCAGCAGTTAGGTTGATTTTTCATAACCGTTTTGCAATTAAATATTTTATTTGCCCTCTTTCTATCTAGTTTGTATAGGGTAGTATAGAGGAGTGAATATAACTTATGAAGGAGGCAATATGCATTGTCCGTTTTGTTCAGCTCCGGAAACGAAAGTGATTGATAGTCGCCTTGTTTCTGAAGGTTATCAAGTCAGACGTCGCCGTGAGTGTACTCAATGTAAAGAACGCTTTACTACTTTTGAATCTGCGGAATTAGTTATTCCTCGTATTATTAAGAATAACGGCAATCGTGAACCTTTTAATGAGGAGAAATTGCGCGCAGGGATTTATCACGCATTGGAGAAACGACCGGTCAGTGAAATGCAGATTGAGGCGGCAGTTAACCGAATAATGCATACATTACAAGCAACCGGAGAACGAGAGGTACCAAGTAAAATGGTTGGTACATTGGTAATGAATGAGTTGAAAAAAATGGATAAAGTCGCCTATATCCGCTTTGCATCGGTTTATCTCAGTTTTGATGATATTAAACAGTTCAGTGAAGAAATAGATAAGTTGAATAAAGAGTAATGCAAAATTTTAAATTTTCACAGCAAGATCACCAATTTATGGCATTGGCGATAGAATTGGCAAAAAAAGGGCGTTTTACCTGCACACCTAATCCAGCCGTCGGTTGTGTATTGGTTAAGAATGGTGAGATTGTCGGTAAAGGATATCACGAAAAAGCAGGCGAACCTCACGCAGAAGTGATGGCGATGCGAGAAGCAGGAGAGAAAGCGAGCGGTGCTACAGCTTATGTGACACTTGAACCTTGTTCGCATTACGGCAGAACACCACCTTGTGCTAAAGGTTTAATTGAGGCGGGGGTTGAGCGCATGGTGGCAGCAATGCAAGATCCGAATCCTCAAGTTGCTGGGCGTGGTTTAAAAATGCTGGCGGATGCCGGCATAGAAACAGCAGTTGGTTTATTACAACAGCAAGCGGAACAGTTGAACAAAGGTTTTTTAAAAAGAATGCGCACTGGCTTCCCTTACGTGCAACTTAAAATGGCGATCAGCATTGACGGTCGTACTGCGATGGCGAATGGCGAAAGCCAATGGATTACAGGTGAAGCGGCACGACAGGATGTGCAGCAATATCGAGCAATGGCATCTGCAATTTTATCCAGCAGTAAGACAGTGCTGATTGATAATGCCGCTTTAAATGTGCGTTGGCAACAATTACCGCTTGATGTGCAATCTATTTATCCGCAAGAAAAATTACGACAACCACTGCGAGTTATTTTAGATTCTCAACATCAAATCGAGCCTAGAGGACGTTTGTTTGAAAGCGAAAGCTCAATTTTATTGGTAAGTCCGAGCGCACGTAATATGGAACATTTCCCGGCATTTTGTCAGCAGCAGCAATTACCAGAAAGCCCTTATTATTTGACAGATTTGCTTCATTTGCTTGGCAAGCAGCAAATAAACTCAGTTTGGGTGGAGGCAGGTGCAACTTTAGCCGGAGCGCTAATTGAAGCCGGTTTGGTAGATGAATTAATTGTCTATATTGCACCGAAATTGTTAGGTGATCAGGCAAAAGGGCTTTGTCATTTGCCGCAATTGCAACATCTGAAGGATGCACCACAATGGCGGTTAAGTGATGTTAGCTTAATCGGTGATGATGTTAAATTAGTGTATATTAAATAAGCTAAATGGCGTGTTGTTTATTTTAAAGACTATAGGTAACACGCCATAATTACAGCGTTTTCACGTCCACCACTGACAACAGGATAATAATTTTTTCGTACGGTAACTTCATTAAAGCCGAGATTTTCATACAATTTTCTTGCTTTTTGGTTGGATTCTCTTACTTCTAACCACAAGGTTGTAATCCCTTTTGTTATTAATTCATTCATCAAATGTTGTAATAGCGCTTTGCCGAAACCGTTTCCTTGAAATTGCGGATCAATTGCAATATTAAATAGTGTTGCCTCATCAAGAACAGTTTGACAGATACAAAATCCAATAATGCTATTTTGATATAAAACCTTAAAATTAAGGTAATTATCACCCTGATTATTTTTGAGTGTAGCTAAACTCCAAGGCACACTATGTGCCGCTTGTTCAATCTGAAATAGTTGCGTGAAATCGTGATCAGTGATGGTTTGAAATTGTGTTTTCATTTTGTAAAAAGTGCCGGATTTGTTGCCAAATTGTGCGTTTTTGTTGAACGGACAAGGTTAATGTTGAATTTAATGAAATGATTTGTGTGGCAATTTTGGCTAATGCTGAGTTTTGAAATTGTGGTAAACAATCTTCAACACAAAACACAAGCAGTGGATGATCGCTCTCTAAACGTTGTAATTGTTGACTGTTTATAATTAAGGCTTTATCAACAGTTGTTTCTGCCGCACGTAATAAATCTTGGATTAACTGTGACGCTGTTATTGAGTGCTGTTCTGACAGAATAATGGTATGAATGTTAGCCGGTACATTAATGATACCTACACCCTGTAACACTTCAGGATGTACTAATTGCCAAAGGGTAATGCCCATTTCTTGCAGTAACAATTCTCGTCTGTTTATCATTTTTTTCTCCAAAATTTAATGCTGCTAATCATAGCATTTTTGTTTTAGAAATACAGATCAAAGGCAATAAAGGCTGCACAATTTTAGAGATAGCATTTTCCTCTATTTCCGTGAATTTTAAATCCCTCTTTCACAAATGTATCGTCATTGTTAAAATAGCGCCTACATAATAAGGAGAGGTAGATGAACACAATTTCATTGGAAGCTCAACAAGTTAGAGCTGCTTTATCGGCAAAAGGTTTGGAAACGCCAATGGTGCCGCGCGTGGGAACTCAGGATGAACGTCGTCAAAAAATTGAACAGCATATGAAAGAGGTAATGACGATTCTTGGTTTAGATTTAAGAGACGACAGTTTAGAAGAGACACCTAAACGTTTGGCAAAAATGTATCTTGACGAAATTTTTAGCGGTTTGGATTACCATAATTTCCCGAAAATTACTCGGATTGAAAACAGAATGAATGTCAGCGAAATGGTGTTGGTGAATGATATTAATTTAACCAGCACCTGTGAACATCATTTTGTAACTTTTTCAGGTAAAGTGTCAGTGGCTTATTATCCTAAAAAATGGGTGATCGGGTTATCAAAAATTAATCGTGTTGTCGATTTTTTTGCACAACGTCCGCAAGTTCAGGAAAGATTAACTGAACAGATTTTAACCGCATTTCAAACCATTTTAGAAACGGATGATGTGGCAGTGTATGTTAGAGCAACTCACTTTTGTGTGAAATGTCGAGGAGTTCGCGATGCAAATAGCTTTACTGTGACCTCCGCTTATGGCGGCATTTTCAGTCAGGATCGAGCGACTAAACAGGAATTTTTGTCATTGATATCAAAATAGTTTAAATTTTAAAATTTTATTGCTATTGATGCTGTGATATACTTTCGCCCGCAATAACTTGCGGGTATTTTATTGCAATTTTTGCTATCAAATCAAATAGTGTTTCGTTTCGCTATTGAAGTAGAAATAGCAATAAAGTTCGAAAATAAACATTAACACAAGTAACCTCTCGTATGGGTTACCACTGTAAGGATTTTTATTATGCCAATTATTACATTACCTGACGGATCTCAACGTCAATTTGAACAACCAGTTACTGTGCTTGAAGTGGCACAAAGCATTGGTGCCGGTCTAGCCAAAGCGTGTATTGCCGGTCGTGTGAACGGCGTGCGTAAAGACGCTTGCGATTTAATCAACGAAGATGCAAATGTTGAAATTATTACCGCGAAAGATGAAGACGGTTTAGAAATTATTCGCCACTCCTGCGCACACTTATTAGGCCACGCGCTAAAACAACTCTATCCGAATGCCAAAATGGCGATTGGGCCAACGATTGAAAACGGCTTCTATTATGACATTGATCTTGACCATTCTTTAACAGCAGAAGATTTAGAGAAAATTGAAAAAAGAATGTTGGAATTGGCGAAAACCAATTACGACGTGATCAAAGAGCCGGTTTCTTGGCAAAAAGCACACGATGTGTTCGAACAACGTGGCGAGCCGTATAAAATGGCAATCTTAGAAGAAAATATTGAAAAAACCGCGACACCGGCACTTTATCATCACTTGGAATATATTGATATGTGTCGTGGTCCACACGTACCAAATATGCGTTTCTGTCATCACTTTAAATTGCAAAAAGTGGCGGGTGCTTATTGGCGAGGTGACAGCAATAATAAGATGTTGCAACGTATTTATGGTACTGCTTGGGCAGATAAGAAACAGCTTGCCGAATATTTGAAACGCCTTGAAGAAGCGGCAAAACGTGATCACCGTAAAATCGGTAAAGCGCTGGATTTATACCATATGCAGGAAGAAGCGCCGGGAATGGTGTTCTGGCATAATGATGGTTGGACAATTTTCCGTGAATTGGAAACTTTTGTTCGCACTAAATTAAAACAGTATGATTATCAAGAAGTCAAAGGTCCATTTATGATGGATCGTGTGCTTTGGGAAAAAACCGGTCACTGGCAGAACTATGGTGATTTAATGTTCACTACTTCATCAGAAAACCGTGAGTATGCGATTAAGCCGATGAACTGTCCTGGACACGTGCAAATTTTTAATCAAGGTTTGAAATCTTACCGTGATTTACCATTGCGTATGGCGGAGTTTGGTTCTTGCCACCGTAATGAACCTTCAGGTTCTTTGCACGGCTTAATGCGTGTTCGTGGTTTCACTCAAGATGATGCACATATTTTCTGTACTGAAAATCAGATTGAAAGCGAAGTAACTTCCTGTATTAAAATGGTTTATGACATTTATAGTACATTTGGCTTTACTGATATTTATGTCAAACTTTCAACTCGTCCGGAACATCGTATCGGTTCTGATGAAATGTGGGATCGTGCTGAAGCGGATTTGGCAAAAGCACTTGAACATAATGGTTTAGAATATGAAGTGCAGCCGGGAGAGGGTGCATTCTATGGTCCGAAATTGGAGTTTGCTTTACGAGATAGTATTGGTCGTGAATGGCAATGTGGCACTGTTCAGTTAGACTTTGCGTTACCGGGGCGTTTAAATGCTTCTTATGTGGCGGAAGATAATGAACGTAAAACTCCGGTTATGATTCACCGCGCTATTCTAGGTTCAATTGAGCGCTTCATCGGTATTATTACCGAAGAGTATGCAGGTTTCTTCCCAGCGTGGTTAGCACCGACTCAAGCAGTAGTAATGAATATTACCGATAGCCAAGCGGATTATGTACAAAAGGTTGTTAAAATCTTATCTGATGCTGGATTACGCGTAAAATCAGATTTACGCAATGAAAAAATCGGTTTCAAAATCCGTGAACATACCTTAAAACGTGTGCCTTATATGTTGGTTTGCGGTGATAAAGAGATTGCTGAAGGCAAAGTGGCAGTTCGTACACGTAAAGGTGCGGATTTGGGTACTTTCAGTGTGGAAGAGTTTACCGAGATCTTGAAAAATCAAGTAAGAAATCGTGATTTAAAACTTCTTGGTGAAGAGTAATAGGGATTCAGAATTGAAAAGCGACCGAATGGTCGCTTTTTTATATGAGCACTGGTAGGAATCCCCATCCTTTAGGACGGGAGGACGTCAAGATAAGAATCTATGAATTATGCGTTTTGGATTAGCTGTTCAATCTTTTTTAGTCCATTTAGCCTAGTTTCGCTTAAACGCTGATCAATTTTGAGTTGTTGCAATAACGGTGTGATTTGCAAACTGGAACGCTGTGTTATCGGAGTTTCCGAAAGAACAGTTTTAATGATAAACAAAATGCCGTTTAAAATACGAGCATCACTATAGGCGATACAGCGATCGTCATCAAGTTTAAACCATAATCGGCTTTCACAGCCTTCAATCAGCGGTGTGTTTGCGAGAGTTTCATCATCAGGTTTTTCTAATTGTTTAGCTAGAAAAATTAATTGTCGATAACGCTGTTCCCAAGTTTGAGTTTGAGCAAAAAGTTGCTGAATTTCTGTAAATGTCATTGCTCCTCCAAAATGGCGAGCGCATTATTTAAAGCATCAAAAAAGCGCTCAATATCCTGTTGATTATTATAAGGCGCAAAGGAGAGGCGTAAAGTGCCATATTGGTGCAGAAAATGTAAATAGGGTTGGGCACAATGTTGACCGGTACGCAAAGCGATCTGTTGTTCGCTTAACAGTGTGGATAAATCGCTATTTTCAATATTATCAAATACAAAGCTAATAATATGCCCATCATTTGCACTGAATACTCGACAATGTGGATATTGTGTTAAGCGTTGACGTGTAAGGCTAGCTAACATTAATGTATGATGAGCTAATGTGGCGTAATGATATTGTTGTAACCAAGCCAATACTGCTCCAAACCCGATAACTGCGGCAATGTTAGGTGTTCCTGCTTCTAAACGATAAGGTAATGGTTGGAAAGTACTGTGTTGTAACGTAACATTCTCCACCATTTTGCCTCCATAAAAGAGTGGTTGTAACTGAGTGAGAGCAGATTTTTTACCACTTAATATGCCTAGCCCAGTTGGACCAAACAATTTATGCGCGGAAAAAGCAATAAAATCAATGTCTAATGCTTGTAAATTAATTTTATGATGTAAAACAGCTTGTGCCGCGTCAACAATAATAAATGCATTCTCTGCCAGTTGACGAATTAGTGTGCAGAATTTTTCAATCGGTTGGCTATAGCCGGTGATGTTTGATACCCAATTTAGTGCAACAATTTTGGTATTAGAGGATAATGCCTGTACTAATGCCTTTTCATCAATTTTATAATCTGCCTGTAACGGTAATACCGTTAATTGCAACTGTTTCTGCAATGCCAGTTGTTGCCAAATAACAAAATTAGCGTGATGTTCCGCCTCACTAATGATGATTTGATCGCCTGCCTGTAGAAAATGATCTAAACCATAGGCAATAGCATTAAGACTGTGTGTTGTACCGGAAGTCCAAACAATGCAATCTCTATCTTCTGCACCGATAAAGTTAGCTGCTAGTTGTCGTGCTTGTTCAAAATGCTGTGTTTGTTGCCAATCGTATTGGCTACGATGCACTGAGCCGGCGGAACGATAAAATTCAACTGTGGTATCAATCAATGTTTGTGGTCGTAATGTTGTTGCCGCTGAATCCAAGTAAACGGCAGCATTTTTTGTTTGAAAAAAAGGAAAGTCTTTACGAAACTGTTCAATGGTGAAAGATTGCATTGTTATCCTTAACGACACAAAGAGTTACAAGGAATTCCGTCATGATTGCCATCAAGATAAGTAGCATTGCACTGTTTAAAAAATGCAGTCGCTTCTGCACAAGAATTAAAACTTTTACAACTACGATGTTGCTGACAATTTGCAGGAGTAGTTACGGTTTTTTGTTGTTTTGTTCTTATATCGACATTACCTAGTGTTGGTACTGGTGGATTATCTAACTTTAAACTAGGATTTTTACTATGTTTTCGCCAATTACTTGGGTAAATTGGATTATCATCTTGCCATAAACCACGACGTTGTTGTCTGGCTTGCACTTCGGCAGCTAAATATTGTTTATCGTGCATATATTGACGATAAGCCCAAGCTAACCCTTGTTGTACCATTATAAGATTGATATTTCTCCCTTGTGAATCAAATACTTCTGCAAGAACACGATGATATTGATCGTATTCGCTTGAACTTAAACGCACCTGTTTTTTAAAAATTAATTGTGATAACAATTGACGGGAACGATCACCGTAAGGTTGTTTTTTTTCCGGAGCATCCACTTGGGCAAGACGAACTTTAATTGTTTTATTGTTGGCTAATAAACAGGTAAAAGTATCACCATCACTAATTGATACTACTTGGCAGTTGATTTCTCGAGCGGCAATACTGTTCAAAGTAAATAGTGAAAAAAATAAGATAATTAATAGTTTTTTCATCATAATTTCATCGATTAAAGTGTGACATAGATCACAAAATAGGAGTAAAATAGTGACTTATTATGGCATATTTCGATAAAAAATGTTTTATAAAATTTTTCAATTATTTCGTTCTATTGCAATTCTGTACGTGATGTTGTACTTGGGAGAAGCGATTAATTATCTGTTTCCGATAGGTATTCCTTCCAGCATATGGGGATTGTTACTGTTATTTATCTGTTTAGTGCTGAAATTGATAAAAAAAGAGTGGTTATTGCCGAGCGGAGCATTATTAATTCGCTATATGGCGTTGCTTTTTATTCCTCTCAGCGTGGGTATCATAGATTATTTTGATATATTGACAGAACAGGCGGTATCGTTATTGATCCCGACAGTGGTCAGTACCTGTTTGGTCATTGTGATGACCGGTTTGTTGGCTGAATATCTGTATTCATACCGCTCTTTTGCTAGATTGAGAAAAAAAGCGGAAAAACGGGCAGTGAGGGTTACAAAATGATTTATCTCTATTCCGTATTAACCATCGTCGTGTTTGCCATTGCGGTAACCATTAATAAGAAATTAAAATCTATCGTTTTTAACTCGTTCGTTTTAACGGTTTGTGCATTAGTTGCCATTTTATTGATTTTTCACATTCCTTATCATAGTTATATCGCCGGTAATAAACCGTTGAATATGCTGTTGGCGCCATCTATTGTTGCCTTGGCGTTGCCTTTATATGAGCAATTGCCACAGATTAAAAAATCATGGCGTAGTATTTTATTTATTACCACATTTTCTTCTGTATTTGCGATGTTTAGTGGAGCTTTTATTGCATTTTTATTAGGTGCGAACAATCAAGTAATGGCGACATTATTTGCTAAATCAATTACCACACCATTGGCAATGGCAGTATCTCATACTATCGGTGGTGTACCGACCATTACTGTTGTGCTGGTGATTATTGCTGGATTGGTCGGTTCGGTATTTGGTTACAGTATTGTTAAATTGTTAAAATTAAAGCGCAGTGAAGCAATAGGTTTATCTATTGGTGCGGCATCCCACGCATTAGGAACTGCAGCCTGTATGGATGTAGATAAAAAAGCAGGTACATTCAGTTCTATTTCGTTAGTATTATGTGGTGTGATTACCTCATTATGTGCACCGTTGTTATTTGATTTATTTTTAATTGTGATAAAGATTTTTTCTTAACCTTTGTAAAAAATAAACCCATCAGTTTTACAACTGATGGGTTTTTCTTCAGGAATTAGATTAACCTGGTAATAGCAGATTAGGAATAAAGGTAATAATTTGAGGGAAAATCGTAATTAAAACCAGTGTCGTGAAGATTGGAATTAAGAACGGTAGTACTCCTTTAGTAACCGTACTGACTGGCATATTGCCGACTCGAGCTACCACAAATAATGCCATTCCCATAGGTGGTGTTAAAATACCTATCATCATATTTAAGGTTGTCATTACACCAAAGAAGATTAGGTCAATATTGAAGTGTACTGCAATAGGGATCAACATTGGCAATACCAGGAATTGTAATGCTAAAGCATCGATAAACATTCCTAAGAATAACAACAATAAGTTGATCATCACTAAAACCATCAATGGTGAATCAGCAAAAGTAATAAAAACTTTTGCAATTTTCATTGCAACCTGTTCACGTGCGATCATATCGCCAAAAAAAGTTACGGTCATTACCATCAACACGGTTACACCAGTAATCGCTACTGCCTCTACACAACTTTTGAATAAACTTTGCAAAGTGAGTTCTTTATAAACGAATTTACCGACAACAATAGAATAAAGAGCGGCAATAACAGCAGCTTCTGTTGGCGTAAATAAACCTGAAAATATACCAACGATGATAAGAATTGGTGTCAATAATGCCCAGATAGCACCTTTAAATTCACGGCAAAGCACGTCTAACGAAGCTTTTGGCGTACGTGGATAATTACGTTTTTTAGCAATAAAATAATTCATTACCATTAACGCAATAGTAACTAATACACCCGGCACAAAGCCGGCAACAAATAATTTTGCGATAGATTGATTGGAAATCACACCATAAATAATCATTGCAATGCTTGGTGGTACTAATGGTCCTATAATACAAGAGGCTGCTGTAATGCCACCACACATATCGTCATCATAACCGGCATCACGCATTGCTTTAATTTCTAACTGACCTAAACCACCCGCATCAGCTAGAGCAGAACCTGACATTCCGGAGAAAATCAAACTGGCACCGATATTGACGTTCCCCATACCGCCACGATAGTGTCCGAGTAATGCTTTTGCGAAATCGAAAATTTTAGTGGTAATACCACCAGTGTTCATCAAAATTCCGGTAAGAATAAAGAATGGCACACTTAATAAAGAGAAGCTGTTTAAGCTGTCTACTAGTTTTGAAGATGCAGCATTGACCACATTCCAACGCGTCATTGTGAAGTAGAGAATAGTGGCAATAAAGAGCGACCAACCGACAGGTGTACCAATAAACATAATGACTAACCAAACTAACAGAACAATATAAACGGATTCGCTGCCGAATTTTACATAGTTGGTTACACGTAGAATTTTAAATATATCCGGATGAACTAAAATTAATGAAATCAATAAAATCGCACTAATAAGAAAGAATACAGTAGGAAAATAACTCAAGTTATTACGATAGTTCTCAACTTGTGCCTGTAAGAAACGGATTAACATTAACACGGATAATAACGGCAATGCAGCGTAAAGCCATTTTTCAGAGATACCCAATGAAACAATCTCAAAAGTAGCTCCATTGTAGAGTTTAATTCCAAAATGGATAAATAAAATAAGCGAGATGAAAATTAACAACTGAGAAAAAGAAACTGCTGCTTTTCGCATTTTTTCAGACATCATATTAGTTAGAAAGTCAATAAAGACGTGTTGTTGTGTCCGAATACCCATTGAAATGCCAAGCATTCCAACGTAAACAAATAACAATCTAGCTAACTCTTCACTCCAGATTAAAGGATCATTAAAAACTTGTCGTGCTAAGATTTGTGCAATAAGAACAACAAATATAATCAAAAAAAGCACACCACCTAGCCACTCTTCGAGTTTATTAAAATATTTCATAAATATAACCCCATACATCTTAGGTTAGAAAATCCTTAGCGTCGTATGACGCTAAGGTTTGTAGGATTATTTAGTCAAAGCATTGATTTCAGCAATTGCCTCTTCACTTTCTTTACCATTTTTCTTAATGTATTCTTCATAGTAAGGTTTCATTGCTTCTTTGAATGGGGCAAGATCCGGTTTAGTAACTGTCATACCTTTGCTCTCAAAGTAAGCAATAAGATTTTTTTCACCATCTTCAAATAGTTTTGTATGGTAATCAGCGGCTTTTTCAGCGGCATCTTTAACTACTTTTTGCAGATCTTCAGGCAAATCTTCAAGAGTTGCATTACTGACTAAATAAAGTTGGTCATTAAGAATATGGTTGGTCAAAGCTAAATATTTTTGAACTTCTTCAAACTTTTGTGCCTGAATGGTTGGCAATGGATTTTCCTGACCATCTACAGAATTGGTTTGAAGTGCTAAATAAACTTCAGAAAATGCCATTGGGGTAGGTGCAGCACCGGAATATTTTGCATATGCAAGGTTAGTTGCGGCATTTGGTACACGAAGTTTTAAGCCTTTCATATCTTTGATGCTGTTAATGGCTCGGTTAGAAGTGGTTTGGCGAGTACCGTTATAAGCATCGGCTAAAATGGTGATGCCCAATTCATCGTGGATTTTTTTTACTAAATTTTGACCATATTTAGTATCAAACAATGCTTCTTTTGCTACTTTGAAATTCGGAATCATATAAGGAAGTGCAAACACTTCTGCTGATGGGTAGAATAATTGGAAACGGGCAGATTCACCGAAAGTGAAATCTAATGCACCATCACCAAGTTGTTTAATCATTGAGCGGTCGTCACCAAGTTGTGCGCTTGGATAAAGTGAAATCTCAATTTTGCCGTTAGAATTTGCTTTAACTTCTTTAGCAAAAAATTCAGCAGCTTTGTATTCATTTGATGTTGGACCAGCTACTAAGCCCATTTTTAAGTCATATTCTGCGGAAAATGCGGTTGCAGAAAGTCCCATACATAGTGTGGCAAGTAATAATTTGTTAAATTTCATTGCGTTTCTCCTATAGAGTTAGATAGTTGGGTGAAAGTAGCAGATCGTACAAAAGTAGACGATGCTCGTTTCTTTTATGATTGCTATAAATCATTTTTTTATTATAAATGAAGTAATATTTCATTACTGAGAGATAAATCACAAAAATTACAAAAAATTTAGCATATTTGTTGTAGTTTTGAGCAAAAAAAAGCCTTTGCATTGGCAAAGGCTCTCGTTTGATATCCAAAATTATTCAAAAAGTTCTTTGTGTAATTTACGAACGACATCGTCCGCATTTTCACTTTTTACTAACAGACAAACGTTGTTATTGCTGGCGCCATAGCTGATCATACGCACATTGTAGTCGGCAATGGTGTTGAATAAACGTTTTGCTACGCCGGCGGTGTTATGCAAATTGTTGCTGATTAAAGCAACTAACGCTAAACCAGTGTCCACTTTAACAGAAGAAGTCTCACTTAATTCAGTTAAAAGCTCATTAGAAAGCAATTCCGCTCCGGAAGAGGCAGAACCGGTTTTATCCAATGTTAAGGCTATGCTGACTTCTGAAGTGGTAATAGTATCTACAGAGATTTTGTATTTTGCTAGGATATTAAAGACATTTGCTAAAAAGCCTTGTGCGTGCAACATACTTAAACTGGATAAAGTGACTAGTGTTTGATCACGGCGCAATGCGATCGCACGGAATAACGGACGAGGTTGCGGATCACGAGTTACCCAAGTTCCACCTTGTTCTGGTGCTTTACTTGAGCCGACAAAAACAGGGATATTGCTACGCACGGCTGGTAATAAAGTTGCTGGATGAAGTACTTTCGCACCGAAAGTTGCCATTTCCGCCGCTTCAGAGAAGCTCATAGTATCAATTTTTTGTGCTGCTGGTGCAATACGAGGATCAGTGGTATAAATGCCGGCAACGTCAGTCCAGATTAATACATCATTGGCATCCAAGACTTCCGCTAATAGTGCAGCAGAGTAATCACTACCACCACGACCTAAAGTCGTTGTTTTGCCATTTGGCGCACGACCGATAAAGCCTTGAGTAATAATAAGATCACCACGATCAATTAAAGGTTTTAATACTCGATCACAGTTTTGTTGAGTTAATTCATCATTTGGCGCTGCTTTGCCATAATGATCGTTGGTTGCCACCAAAGTGCGAACATCAATCCAAGTGGCACTTGCACCTAGCTCACGTAAGACTTCTACGAAAATTAATGTAGACATCATTTCGCCGTGGCTGATGATTTCATCAATTAATGCCGGTGAAGTAGCTAGGGCTGCTGCATCGGAAAGTGATTCAATATTATCTAATAAACGATCAATTTCTTCTCGTAATACTGCCGCATCTTTAAGCTCATCTAAAATATTATATTGGATTTGTCGAACTTGATTGAGTAAGTTTTCACGTTCTGTTTTTTCACACCCATTAGCAAGAGCTACTAATAAATTGGTGACGCCAGCAGAAGCTGACAACACGACAACACGAGTTTTCGGATCAGAAATAACAATTTTTGCGCAAGACTGCATTGCAGAATAGTTGGCAACGCTAGTACCACCAAATTTAGCAACAGATAAATGTGACATAGTTTTTCCTTAAATAATGATATTGTGAGTAAAATTAAATTTGCAGAAGGTTAAGGAAAACTTGGAAGAGATGAAACTTGACTTGTTCAGAAGCTCTCCATCGTTTACCGATGACAGCCTTAGGGATTCAGCCCTAATAGCCGATAAACAAAACCCTGGTAGTGTTGTTTATCTCGGCGAAACTCCCCTGATTATTTCTCTTTGGTGCCAGACCTAAAAATAACGACCTGAGTTCCGCGCCTCTCCTGCGTAGCCGAAGCTACAAGCCTGTATAGAAATACCTGTTAATGCGAGAATTGTCAAATAAAATTTTAAAAATTAAACTTTTCTAACAAAATAAATTCAGTTTGTGGTGAATGTTGTTGTAAATATTGTTGTAAATATTGTTGGCTATCCTGTTCAATTAATTTATCTTTTTCAGGGAAACGATTATAGACCAATGCCTTTACTTCAATGTTATGTTGTTGACAAACCATCAGACTCAACAAAGTATGATTGAGGCTACCTAATTTACCTGATGTGACTAAAATCAATGGATATTGGCGTTCAGCGATAAAGTCAAGTGTGGTTTTATCTGTTTGATAAGGAACGGCTAATCCTCCAGCTCCTTCGAGCAAGACATAATCATATCGCTGTGCTAATAATTTTGTTTTTTCATCAATAATTGAAGCATCAATCTGGCGATTTTCTATTTTTGCTGCTAAATGTGGAGAGCAAGGATAATGAAAAAGATAAGGGCAGGTGTTACCGTTTAAATCGTCTTCGGTTAGTCCAATTCCCTGAATTTTGCGATGAACTAAAATATCGTCTGAAATGTTATCACAACCAGTTTGTATCATTTTTTGCGTGATAACAGAAAAACCTTGAGCCATTAAATTTTTGGCATAAACACCTGTGGCTACGGATTTTCCAATTTCGGTATCAATACCACTGACAAAAAGAATATTTTGCATCGCAATTCCTTATATTTTAGCTAAAAACAAACGCATTACTATACGCACATTGAGAATGGGATCAAGCAAAAAGCCATAGCAATTTTTGCTATGGCTTTAATTGGAATGTTACTGTTTAACGATTAACAGTAAATTAGAAACGATAACCTAAACCAACGAAGAAGATGGTTGGGTCAAGAGTAACACGTGCTTCTTGAGAGTGCATTTTACCATTAGCCTCTTTCAAATCGAAAGTCGCTTTGGTCTTAATTTTAGCCCACCATACAGAGGTGTTGAAGAATAATTTATCGGTAATATTGATATCAATACCAGCATTTACAACTGGACCCCAAGAATCCTTCAATTTAAGATTATGTGCAGTAACACCTAATCCCGCATTGTCGATTGTTGAATTAAAGTGAGTATCAAAGAAATGAGTATAATTAATACCTGCACCGACATATGGGCGAGCCGGAGAATTTGCATCTAAGAAATAGTATTGTAAATAGAGACTAGGTGGTAAATGTTTGGTTTTCGCAATAGTACCGACATCTTTAATATCATTATTACCTACAGAAAGTGTATTTAATTTAATTTCGTGGCTAAATGGAGATGCTGCCAATAATTCTACCCCAAGGTTATCGGTAATCATATAAGTACCGGTTAAACCAAGTTGTGCATTACTGTTTACATCAAAATCATAAGATAATGGAAGATCACTTTTATAGTTGTGAGTATCGGTATTTGGAACAGCTAAAATTGGACCACCACGAACAAAGAATTCACCGGCTTGGTGAGCCATTGCTGCGGAAGAAGCTGCTAATAATGCAGCGGAAGTTGCAAGTGCTAGTGCTAATTTTTTCATAAAACCCTCCTTGAAAATAGGTATCTGAGACACTGTCTTAATGACGAAAACAAAGATACCTCTTTTTAGTAGGTGTTTTTTTGATAAATATCAATGAATTTTTAATTAATGTGGAACTTTTGAAATATATCAAAAATCAGAGAGTTGGCAGAAAGTATAAACTTGAATTTAGATCAATTTCATTTTAATTGAGTCAATAACCACTGTTTTAATACCAATGCGTGATTATATAGAGGATCTTTAGCTGCATAGAGTAGCGTAACATTTTGCTGTGATATTTGTTGTTTGCATATCTCTACAAATTTAACACCATAAGGATTATTATTTAATTCAACGAGATAGTTCTGCTTGAACTGTTCAAATTTATCAGCTTCGTGATTGAACCATTTGCGTAATTGCGGTGAAGGCGTAATCTCTTTTGCCCATAAATTAATTTCCGCTTCGGCTTTTTTTATGCCACGAGGCCACAGTCTATCCACTAAAATACGAAACCCATCGTTTTGATCGATGGGTTGATAAATACGCTTAATTTCTAAATTATTCATATTAGCAATGATATTGTTTTAAGAATGGCAAAATTGGATCACATTCAATTGCCGGTTCGATTGGTTCTTCAGCATCTGGCTCTTGCGCTTTTGATTGTTCAGTGTCTGAATCTTCCTGCTGTGATTTTTTGCTATCCGTTGTTGTGTTCGTCTTTTCTTCATTCACAGCGTTTTTATCGTCTGTTTGCGTGTTTGTTGCTGTTGATTTTGTGTCTGTGTTAACAGTTTTGGTGTCTGCGCTAACAGATTGGGTTTTCATATCGGATTCCTTCATTTTTGATGCCTGATTTGCATCGGCACTCTTTTTAGTTATCTCTTGCGTTGAAGAGGTTCGTGGTTGCGATGACTTAATTTTACTCTCGACATCGCTCGTTGTTTGTTCTACCGCACTATTATCTTGTTTTCTAACCTTATTAGTTTCTACTGCTGATTTGTCGCTACCGTTAGCTTTAGTTGGTTTTTCTTCTTTTGTACTTGAACTGTGAGTACTGTTTACACTGGAGTTATCCGCTTTTACTTTTTCCTCTGTTTCAGGTGTTTTAGCAGATTGTTGTGTATTTTCGGTAGAATTGCTATCAGCAGTTTGTGTGCTTGAATTTGCTTTGGTTGCATCGGCATTTTCTGTTACGGTTGTTGCCGTCTGTTCTTCTTTCTTTTCACCTAATAAACGCGGTTGTAACTGCTTGAAACTGCTTGGAGAATCCAACCAAATGGCAATAAATTCTCGATTAAATGTGGGATCAAATCGTTCAGTTAAAATAGTGTCATTTAAAACAAAATAACCTTCGTTATCCAAGGCAATATAATTCAACACGTCGTCAGGTTTAAAATCGGGAAAATTCTTTATAAGGCGTTTTCTTAAATTTTCTGCTTGATCAGTTGGCATTTTATCCAATGCCATCTCTTTGAAGAGAGAAATTGCAAAGTTTTTTCCTTCAACAGGTTTGGCAAATTTAATTCTTAACATAAGTGGGCGTTGTTCACTGCTGTAAGTACCGTTTTCAGTGAATAGAGAAACGGTATAAATATGGAATGGTCCCCAGTTATATTCAGCTTTACCAACCTGTTTCCAATTAGCATTGGCAGTAGTGGTATATAAAAGCAACAGTAGACTAAAAAAGCAGAAAGAGAATAACTTCATTTATTTACCTAATCTTTCGATGTGTGGTGTTATATGGCGAGCTATTATATCAAGAATTTGTAAAGCGTAATCAGGGTTACAGTGAATTTGTCTAATTTTTATCGAAAGTAACCCATTTAGCCCGTCAATTAAGTTTTAATCTAAATGCCGGTGTTCCAGATAGAGTACTGTGGCGGCAACACGAGAATGTACATTCAGTTTGCGTAATAGATTTCGGATATGTACTTTAACAGTTTCTTCAGAAATAAATAATTGATTAGCAATCTGTTTATTAGATAAACCGGTAGCGATAAGTTTTAATACATCCATTTCACGTTCGGTCAATAGTTGTAATGGATCATTAGCGGAGTGATTGTCTAACAGGCGTTGTTTAACAGCATCGCTTAACACAACCTGTCCTTCAGCAATTTTTTTCAACTGTATTAATAAAGTGTCCGGTTCGGTGTCTTTTAATAGATAACCATCAGCGCCGGCTTCTATCAGTGCAAAAATATCAGAACGAGCATCAGAGACAGTTAAGACGGCAATACGAGCATCAATATCATCAAGTCGTAACGCTTTTAACACATCTAAACCGGACATCCCTTTCATATTGAGGTCTAGAATAATCATATCCGGTGAGAATTGTTTGGCTAATGCTAACCCTTCAGTGCCATTACTAGCTTCAGCTAATATTTCAAAAGAATCATCTAATTGTAAGAGTTGAGTAATGCCTCGACGCATTAATGGGTGATCATCAATCACTAAAACTGTTGTTTTCTTCATCTAAAATAACCCCATTTTTTCAAAAATACGATACATACTATCACAAGATGAATATGAAGAGTGTTATTTTGCTGGGGAAATTTTATCTTAATGAAGATAAATATTGATTTAGGTTAAATAAAACCTTTCCCTGTCTTAGCGAAATTGCCGTCATTTAGGGGGGGGGGGAGAGAAACTACTCTGAATGATATGGAGTGATTGTTGTTTTTCCTTGTAGATGATTAATTTGATAAAACTGTGGGTAATTAAATTTATTTTTTGAAATTTGGAATGGTGTATTATTATCTCCGTTTGAAGCGGTACGATAGATTTGATTGATTTCTTCAATTTTCTGACTTTTAACACCGTCACAATGATAATAAGCTTCGAGCTGATTGCTTTCATCAAGAATATAAATATTAAACGTATTGTCATTATTATCTTCAAAAAAGAATTGAAGAAAGCCTTCATTTGAATAGAACTCTATTGCTTGAGGATATTTTAATTCACCTCCTGCGTGCGGTTTTTGAGCAATGGCGATATTTTTATGTTGGTTTTCATTCAGAATTTCTTCTGTAATATTGAATTCATTTTTATGAAAAAAATGATTCCACGCTTCGCTAGCAACGTGCAGAGTATTAAGCTGATTGCTATTGATTAAATTACTGGTTTGAATGTTAATGCAACGCTCTATCAGTTCACTTACAAAACGACTAAGAATATTCCGATAATGTCTGCTATAACAGAATACACTGACAGAGTTGATCGGTACGGAACTTCGATAAATTTTGTTAGATAATACTTTTAATGCACGAAAAATAGCGCTTGGGCCTTCAAAATGCAGTGTTCTGATCTCATTCCATAAATTACGATAAGTAAAATCAATACTGCCAATTAATTTTGTCTGTTTACTACTTAAATTATTGAACAGATGTTTAGGCTGTAAACGGAAATGGTGATCGAGTAGTGAGGCTTCTTCTGTAGGATCGTTCACTAAATTGACGATAACTGCTAAATTGCGAATTTCGCAAGGTTGATACAAATCGGCATTGGTTGCAGGTTTAACTTGTACCGGGAAGGTGTTTCTTAAATCTGTAATGAATTGTTTTAAAGTTTCCAATGAGACGTTTTTGCTGATAATGTTAAACTCTGTCTCTTCAGTTAATACACCATTAAAATAAGCCCAACAGACCAGTTTATTGAGCTGTGGATTGTACTCAACGTGGCGATATTTTGATAATGAAGAAATTTTCGGTGCTTGATTTAACAGATACCAACCTTTGCTCATTGCTGAATTGCCATCGGTTTCAACAAAAGTGAGTTCTTTTTCCGCAATATTGGTGGAAATATTAGGGTTAAACAAGGTTACTTTGCCTGGTAACTCTTCAAATGCAGCGTAAAGTTTTCGAGTTAAGATACTGATATCTTCAGGAATAATGCCTACTCCGGAAATATTATATTTACGAGCAAACTCCATTAATTGGCGATAACTACACATTAATAAATTAACAAGGCTGTTGTAACTTTTTCTTATCTGTTTGATCCGCCAATATTTTTTCTGATTTAATTCTTGAATGGTATCATTATTCCATTGCCACTGACGTGCTAGTCTCATTAATAGGGTAATGCGCCAATTACCGGTTAATTCATTATTATCAATGTCTTCAATTGATTTGATATAAAAACAGCGGCGTACATTATCAAGGCGTTCCAGATCATTGATGCGTAACAGATAGTCGGTTACTTTGTCCAACATTGCCATATAAGGGTCAAAATGATGAATGACATTGCGATCTAGTAATAAGTCTAGTTTAAATTGGTGTGAAATTAGTTTAGTGTTAGGAAACTCCCACGAATAGCATTCAAGTAATAAAATTTTGATAACCGCTTTATAAGGTGAATCAATGCCTTTATAGAGATTCCATAAGGTTGCGCCGAAATATTCATTAGCAGAAAGATTACCTAAACCACCGAAGTCTACCCACTCATTTGGGTTTAATTGACCGTTATTTATAAGTTGACGCACGGTTTCATCGTATTTTGATTCATCTTCGACTGCTAAATGTAGCCACAATAAAGGGCGACCCGCAAGTCGAATGGCAGAACGATAAAATTCATCTAGCAATAACATATATTGACTTGAACCGCAATTATCGGCAGAAAGTGGATCGGCAGTTTGTTTATAACGAAACCGATCCTGATCGACTAAAAACAGATTTAATTCCACGCCAACGTTATGTGCCCATTGACAAATAAGAGAAAATTTTTGTTGTAATTTTTGTTGTTGAATTAGGGTTAAGCTACGAGTGGCACAAACCCACAAATCTAGATCTGAGCGAGAAGTTTGTGTAATTGATCCTAAGCTACCCATTGCATAAACACCACAAATATCGGCTTTATGAGTGTTGTTATGATTAAGGCTATAACGTTCTAAATTGGATAGTGTTGAAGAAAGATAATTTTCTTGATAACGGTTGAAAGAAAAATTAACAATACCGAAAGGGGCATCTTCTACATATCCCGGTAGCTCGGGAATATTATGATGCAATAAAACACAAACTAAATTTAGAACATACTGAAACTCGTTTGGTGCTCCAGCAAGCGCCCGTTCTAAACGTAGTTTATCTAGCTGTTCAACTTTCTTTTTGGCGACATCCAGATTGTTCATCAACGGCCTATTATCTCTTATGATAAATGATCTCAATACATAATTTGACAAAAACTTTAACACTTTAACCTTTATTGGTAAATAGTAGACCTATCACAGATGCATAGTTTTTGATAAATCTCAATGAAGTTGCCAAGGGGAAACACTGACAATGTCGGGCAACAATGGTAGGATATAGAGTAAATAATAATTTGAAGAAAAAGAGTTAATTATGCAAAAAAATGTTCTCCGAATTGCAACGCGTCAAAGCCCTTTGGCATTATGGCAAGCCAATTATATTAAACATAAACTGCAAGTTTTATACCCTGAATTAAAAGTGGAATTGGTTACAATGGTGACCAAAGGTGATGTGCTTTTAGATACACCATTAGCAAAAATTGGTGGTAAAGGGCTATTTGTAAAAGAGTTGGAATTGGCATTACTGGAGGGGAGAGCTGATATTGCTGTTCACTCTATGAAAGATGTACCTATGCAATTTCCACAAGGACTACACCTTAGTGTCATTTGCGAACGTGAAGATGCGCGTGATGCTTTTGTTTCTAATCAATATGCCGGTTTGGATGAATTGCCACGAAATGCAGTAGTGGGAACATCAAGTTTAAGACGTCAATGTCAGTTGAAAGCACTTCGCCCTGATATTCAGTTAAAAACATTACGAGGCAATGTAGGCACAAGATTGCGTAAATTGGATGAGGGTGAATATGATGCGATTATTTTAGCTTCAGCCGGATTAATCCGTTTAGGGGAACAGCAACGTATTCGTAGTTTTATTGAGCCAGAAGTTTCTTTGCCAGCGGTCGGACAAGGTGCGGTTGGTGTAGAGTGTCGTCAGGATGATGAATGGGTGAATCAATTATTAAAACCGTTGTTACATCAAGCAACTTGGGATCGTGTTATTGCAGAAAGGGCAATGAACAATAGGTTACAGGGTGGTTGTCAAGTGCCGATTGCCGGTTATGCGATTTTGGATGGTGATCAACTCTTTTTGCGTGCATTGGTTGGTTCGATTGATGGTAGCAAGGTATTAAGAGCTGAAGCAACTGCAGCTCGGACACAAGCGGATCAGCTGGGTGTACAAGTGGCGGAGTTGTTGTTAGAACAAGGTGCAGAAGCTTTATTATTACAAGCGATGAAATCATAAATGGGTATTTTAGTCACAAGACCGGAAGATGCTGGTCAGCATCTAATGGAGATGTTAAATAAAGAGGGAGTAGCGGCAATTTATGCGCCTTTCATTAAAATTGAAACAGGTGAACAATTAAATGATGTGCCACAAAAATTGCAACAACTTGCTGCCGATGATTATGTAATATGTGTTTCGCAATATGCGGTACAATATGTTCATCAAGTGTTACAAAATACTGGTTTCGGGTGGCGTAAAGATGTGCATTATTTTGCAGTAGGGCGAAAAACTGCCGCTTTGTTAAGTGAGGCGACACAACAACCTGTGCATTATCCCTTTGCTAATGAGAATAGTGAGGGTTTATTAGCATTGCCACAAATGCAAAATTGTAATGGTCGACGTGTTATTATACTGAGAGGGCAAGCTGGTCGAGAATTGTTACCGCATCAGTTACCGGAACGTGGTGCAGTTGTGGAAACAGTGGCGTGTTATTGTCGCCGAACACAGCAGTTAAGTGAAGCTGAATTGAAATTTTTTTCTCGTGCTGGTATTGATACAATTGTGGTGACCAGTGGTGAAATTTTGCGGTATTTGCTGGATTTTATTCCCAAAAGTGAACATAATTGGTTAATGAGTTGTAAGTTGGTGGTGATTAGTGATCGCCTGAAACTGCTTGCGTTGGATGCAGGTTGGCAACCAGATAAGATTATTCTCTCTGAAAAGGCAGATAATCTTAGTTTATTAAAAACAATATTATCCTTTTATCCCCATTCTTGAGATAAATAATAGATAAGGTGTGTAGTGATGAAAAAACAACATAACGAAACTGATATTCAAACCAGTGCGGAAATAAACGAAGGCGCGTCGTTGACTACAGATGAGAATAGCAGTAAGGATCCTGATAAAAGGGAGCAGGTAGATTCTCAAGCGGTGGAAGCAGAAAAAACGGCAGAAAAAATTGTTGTTACTGATGAGAAAAAGGCTTCTGCAAATAAGAAAGAGGATAAATTAGATAAAAGAGTGGAAGTGGATACCACTGTGGAAGAGGATAAAACTTCGGTTAATTCAACTTCAACACAAGCGGAAAAAGCAATGAAAACAACAGAAAATAAACAAAAATCCAGTGGCGGCAAAGGATTAGCTTTGTTGGCATTATTGGTCGCTTTGGGTGTCGGTGCCGGAGGCTATTATCTTGGGCAGCAACAGCTATCTAACTTGCAACAACAGGTTTCAGCATTGGAATCCAGTCAGCAAGTAGCGATAAAAGCAGCATCGTCAAATAGTGTCGATATGACAGAAGTCAACTCATTAAAAGAAGCATTAACGAAAACTGAACAGGAGCTGAATGCAACCAAATTAACATTAGATGTGTTACAACAAAATAAAGGTATTACCGAACAGCAGATTATTGCATTACAGACGCAGCTTAATAAAACTATGGCAGAAAGATCACAAACTCAGCCAAATGAGTGGCTAATGTCGGAAGCGGATTTTCTATTGAGTAATGCACAGCGTAAATTGATCATAGATAATGATTTAGGAACGGCTATTTCATTATTAAAAGAGGCTGATTTAGTACTCAATGATGTTACCGATCCTCGTGCAATTACCGTGCGTACCGCAATTGCACAAGATTTAAAACGGTTAGCAAATGTGAATGATGTTGATCAAAATGCTATTATGCAAAAATTATCACAATTGGCTAATTCTATTGATGATTTGGAATTATTGGATTTATCTGCTAGTAACAGTGATAGTGAAAATAGTGATGAACCTTCAAACTCTATTAGTGATTGGAAAAGTAATATTGAAAAATCTGCCAATTCTTTCTTAAATCATTTTATCCGCATTCAACCACGAGATCCGGTTGAAAAAGCACTGCTTGCTCCAAATCAGGATATCTATTTACGTGAAAATATTCGTTTACGATTGCAGATTGCTATCCTAGCTGTGCCTCGCCAGCAGAATGAGCTTTATAAAAGTTCACTTGAAGCTGTTACTAGCTGGGTAAGAAGTTACTTTAATGTTGATAGTGCTTTAACACAAAAATTCTTACAACAGCTAGATGAGTTATCAGAACAGTCTATTTACGTTGATGCGCCGAATACCTTTGAAAGTTTGACTATTCTTGATGAAATACTACATAAACAGTCACATCAAATTGAGAAAGTTGATTTGAAAGCGAATTCACAAATTCTAGAAGAAAATAAAGAGGAAGAGAAAGTTACAACAGAGGTTGGCTCTGAATCGGTTGTGGATGATAAAGTACCTGAAGCACAACAACCTGTGTCGGAAAATCCGAATACAGAACAAATTCCGGAAAAAACAGAATAGTGGGAGAGATACGATATGTTCAGAGTATTATTCTTAATGACTATCCTGCTGGTTGGTTTTATTGGTGGGCCTTATATTTCGGGTAAACAGGGTTATGTGCGTATTTTGACTGAATCTCACAGTATTGAGATGAGCATTACAATGCTGGTGATATTTTTTGTTGTTGCATTGGCGCTTGTTTATGGTATTGAATGGGTGATTTCCCGATTTTTCCGGTTAAGTAGCGGTACTTATAATTGGTTCTCTGCGAGAAAGCGTCGTAAAGCTCAGCAACAGATTCTGCAAGGGTTTGTGAAGATGGATGAAGGAAATTACGCTAAAGCCGAAAAATTGATTGGTAAAAATGCGAAACATTCATCCGAACCAATTTTGAATTTTGTTAAAGCAGCGGAAGCCGCGCAACAACGTGGTGATGAATTCAGCGCTAATAAATACTTAATTGAAGCGACAGAGCTTGCTGGTTCAGATAATTTAATTGTTGAATTGGCACGTACTCGTATCCTGTTACAACAGAATAAATTACCGACGGCAAGAACAGCGGTGGACAGTTTGCTAGTGTTGGCGCCGAAAAATGTCGAAGTGTTGCGTTTGGCGGTGGAAATTTATCTTCGTTCTCACGCTTATTTGGCGTTGGATAATCTATTACCGAAGATTGGTAAAAGCGGTTTATATGCTGAAGCTGAATTTATGCAATTACAACATCAGGTTGTTGATGGTCTGCTTGATGAAAAAATGAATGAAGAAGGTGTCGACGGTTTATTGAAATGGTGGGAAGAACAACCGCGTTCACGTCGTCAAAACAGCTATGCAATTGTTGGTATGATCCGTCGTTTAATTGATAGTGATGATCACGATTCAGCTTATCGATTGACATTAGATTCATTTAAACGTATTGAAAGCAGCGAAATGTTGGCTTTTGTCACGCAAATTGCTCGCTTGCAAGTGGCTAACAGCAGCAAAATACTGAAGTGGTTAGAAAAATCGGCTAAATTGCAGACTGATGCTAAATTGAATTGTGCTTTTGTCCGAGCAATTGGTTATCTTTCATTACGTGCTAATGAATTTGATAAAGCTCGACAGGCGTTTGCAAAAATTTTAGCAACAGAAGATAAAGCCGATATTGAAGTTCAAGATTATACTGTTGCGGCTTATTTGGCTGAGAAAGCAAATGATATGACCGCAGCTCAACAAATCCGTCAGCAGTGTTTGAAAGATACAATGAAGATTGATGGTAATACTGAACTAACCACAGATGATGTGTTGAGTTTAGAGAAAAAATAGTTTCGTTTTATTTAAGATTTAAAAATACGCTTTGATCTGCATCCCAAAAGTTGGATTAATTAGCCAACTGAGTAAGGTGCAGATTTTTATGGTTATCAAGGAATTAACAAATGAACAATATAGATAAGCTAAAAATGCACAGCCCTAATCTGACGGACAAAAACATTGCAAAAATCGCCGAAATTTTCCCTAACTGCACCACTGAAGTTTTAGATGAAAATGGTAAACCCAAAATAGCCATTGATTTTGAACTGTTGCAACAAGAACTTTCCGGCAGTCTGGTCGGGGGGGGGGTAGAACGTTATCAGCTTAACTGGCCCGGTAAGCACGAAGCACTTTTGACTGCCAACGCACCCATCGCTAAAACCCTGCGTCCTGTGCGTGATGAAAGCGTACATTTTGACACCACTGAAAACCTCTTTATCGAAGGCGACAACCTAGATGCCCTCAAACTTTTGCAAGAAACATATCTTGGCAAAGTTAAAATGATTTATATCGACCCACCTTATAACACCGGCAAAGATTTCGTTTATGCCGATGATTTTGCCGAAAACACTGAAGATTATCTGCGTCGTTCCAACCAAAAAGATGAAGACGGCAACCGTATGGAAGTCAACAGTGAAAGCAACGGGCGTTTTCATTCCGACTGGCTGTCAATGATGTATCCGAGATTAAAACTGGCGAGAAATCTGTTGACAGATGATGGCGTGATTTTTATCTCGATTGATGATAATGAACAGGCAAATTTAAAAAGATTGTGTGATGAGGTTTTTGGGGAAAAGAATTTTGTGGCGGAATTGCCATGGAAAGGCAGAGGGGGCGGTGCTGATGATAAAAATTTATTGCAAAATCATGAATATATTCTGATGTATACAAAAAGCAAAGAGCAATTTACGGTCGGAAGAAAAATAAAGGAAGGAGAAAAGTTTCCAAAATTTGATGAAGAAAAGAAAAGATTTTATAAAACACAATTAGCAAGAAAGTGGGGAAGTAACTCAACTAGAGAAGCGCGTCCAAATTTATATTATCCAATTACCACATATGATGGAATTGAAATAACGCCTCAATTACCAGATGGTTCAGATGGATGTTGGAGATGGTCTAAGGCAAGAATGGATGTTGCAATAAAAAATAAAGATGTTGAGTTTAAACAGAGAGAAGACGGAGTTTGGGAGGCTTACGAAAAAATTTATAAACCAGAAGAAGGAGAGTTTCGTACTCAACTTTATAGTGCTTGGTTACAAGATGAATTAGAAGAAGAATTTAAGAATATTTTAGAAAAAGATTCCCCAAAAAATACAGCATATGGCACAAAAGAATTAAAGACTTTATTTGATGGAAGTGCATATTTTGACTATCCAAAACCAACTAATTTGATAAAAATTTTGATAAAAATAGCTTCGGCTGATGGTCTAATCCTAGACTTTTTCGCAGGCAGCGGCACAACCTCCCACGCTGTAATGCAGCTCAATGCCGAAGACGGAGGCAATCGCCGTTTTATTTGTGTGCAGTTGCCTGAAAAAACAGAGGAAAAATCTGAAGCCTTTAAAGCAGGGTTTACCACCATTGCTGAAATTACCAAAGAACGCATTCGCCGTGCCGCTGACAAAATCCGCAGCGATTTTGCTGATAAGTTGCCTGAAAACTGGGATGGCGGTTTTCGGGTGCTGAAAATCGATACTTCCAATATGGCAGATGTATATTACACCCCTGAAGAAACTCTCAAAAAAATGCAACAATTTCAACAGGATTGGTTGAATCAAGTGAGCGACAATATCAAGCCCGACCGCACACCTGAAGATTTATTATTCCAAGTGATGCTCGATTGGGGTGTGGATTTGGCTTCGCCGATTGAGGTGAAACAAATTATGGGGCGTACCGTCTTTTTTGTGGACAAAAATACGCTGATCGCCTGTTTTGATAAACAAGCAGTGGATAATGATTTCATCACCGAATTGACTAAATACCAACCGTTGCGTGTCGTCTTTCGAGATGACAGCTTTAAAGACGATGCGGCAAAAATTAATGCCAGCCAAATTTTCCAACAATATTCCAAAAGCACGGAAGTGAAGACCATTTAAGGAATTGCGATGAAACTGAAATTCAAAATTCAAGCCTATCAAAGCGAAGCGGTGAAAGCAGTGGTGGATTGTTTTGCTCATCAACCGCAATATGGCGAAACCAACTTTCATTACCGTATGGATTTGGGTAAGAAGAAACGTGCCGAAAATTCGCAACTTGCGATGAATTTTAACGATAACAATAACAGTGCTGCCTACCGCAACGCCGACATTGAAATCCTTCCTGAACAATTATTGGACAATGTGCAAAATGTACAGCAGCGGCAAAATTTGCCTGTTTCCGAAAAGTTGGTGAAAAATAAAATTGCCCCTATCAATTTAGATATTGAAATGGAAACCGGCACAGGCAAAACTTATTGTTATATTAAAACGATGTTTGAGCTGAATCGGCGATATGGCTGGTGTAAGTTTATTATTGTGGTGCCAAGCATTGCCATTCGTGAAGGCGTGAAAAAAACGCTGGAAATTACCGCCGATCATTTTCAAGAAACTTACGGCAAAAAAGCAAAATTTTTTGTGTATGATTCCAAGCAGCTGCACCATTTAGAGAGTTTTTCCAGTGATGCAGGCATTAACGTAATGGTGATTAACGTGCAAGCGTTTAATGCCACCGGGAAAGACAATCGCCGGATTTATGAGGAATTGGACGACTTTCAATCACGCCGTCCGATTGAGGTGATCAGTGCCAATCGTCCTATTTTGATTTTGGATGAACCGCAAAAGATGGAAGGTGATAAAACGCTGAAATCTTTGGAACAGTTTAAGGCATTGATGGTGCTGCGTTATTCTGCCACCCATAAAACCACTTACAACAAGATTTTCCGGCTGGATGCATTGGATGCCTATAACCAAAAATTGGTGAAAAAAATTGCCGTGCGTGGCATCAGTGTCAAAGGCTTGGCTGGCACATCAGGCTATTTGTATTTAGAAAAAATTGAGATTTCCCCGAAAAAACCGCCGGAAGCGGTGATCGAATTTGAGCAAAAAAATGCTTCAGGCAATATCAAACGCATTCGCCGAAAATTCAAGAAAGGCGACAATTTGTTTGATCTTTCAGGTGGTTTGGAACAATACCGTACGGGCTTTGTTGTTTCAGACATCAACGCCAATATCGATAGTGTCAGTTTTCTCAATGGTATGGAATTAAAAACAGGCGAGGCGATCGGCGATATCAATGAAACGGTGTTGCGCCGTATTCAAATCCGTGAAGCGATTGCCGCCCATTTTGAGAAAGAGCATCAGTTGTTTGTACGTGGAATTAAAGTGCTATCGCTGTTTTTTATTGATGAAGTGGCGAAATATCGTGATTATGATCAACCTGACGAAAAAGGTGAATACGCTCGCATTTTTGAAGAAGAGTACAAAGCCTGTTTAAATGAATTGCCGTGGCTGGAACTAGGCGATTACGGCGATTATTTAAAAGGTATTTCTAGCGAAAAAACGCATAACGGCTATTTTTCTATTGATAAGAACAAGCGTTTGATTGATCCCAAAGTGAAAAAGAACAATGGGAATGAAGCCGATGATGTTGATGCCTATGATCTGATTTTAAAAGATAAAGAACGCTTGCTCTCTTTTGAAGAACCTGTGCGCTTTATTTTTTCGCATTCCGCGTTGCGTGAGGGTTGGGATAACCCAAATGTTTTCGTGATTTGTACACTGAAACATAGTGATAACACCATCTCTCGCCGCCAGGAAGTGGGGCGTGGTTTGCGCCTTGCGGTCAATCAAACGGGTGAACGTATGGATAATCCTGCCACTGTGTATGATATTAATGTGCTGACTGTAGTGGCGAATGAGAGTTATCAAGATTTTGTCAAAGGCTTGCAAAAAGACATCAGCGAATCGCTTTCCGCTCGTCCACAAAAAGCCGAAATAGCTTATTTCACCGGTAAAACCATTGAAAATGTACGAGGCGAAAAAATCAAAGTGGATGAAAGAATGGCGAAAAAAATCTATCAGTATTTGGTTAAGAATGATTATGTCGATGAAAATGATCAAATCACCGAGCAATATCATTCAGCGAAAAAAGCTGGAAACTTTGCGTCTCTGCCTGAAGATTTACAGCCTTATGCGCCGAGTATTCGCCATCTGATTGACAACCTCTATAATGCCGAAGCCTTGAGTGCTTTGGTGGATGATGACCGTGCACCAAAACTTAATGCACTTAATGAAAATTTTAACAAACAAGCCTTTAAAGCATTGTGGCAGCGTATCAATCATAAAGCTGTCTATACTGTGCATTTTGATTCTAATGAGTTGGTTGAAAAAGCGATTGGAGCATTAAATAGTTTACACGTTGCACCGTTGCAATACCGCGTGGAAAAGGGTGAACAAAAAGCACAGATCGCTTATGAAGACCTGCAAGGCGGCAGAAGTTTTCAGCTCAAAGAAAGCACACCACAAGAGAGCTATCATTCAGCGTATTCTGCCGTGCGTTATGATTTGATTGGTAAAATCACTGAAGGTACGCAGTTGACACGACAAACGGTAGCAAAGATGCTGATGGGAATGAAAAAGATCGCATTGGCGAAGTTTGCAATCAATCCCGAGCAATTCATTACCGAAGCGATTCGCCTGATTAATGAACAAAAATCCACGACGATTATTGAGCATCTTGCCTATGACACGATTGAAGAAAAATTTGATCCAAGCATTTTTACCTTAGGGCAAAATGCGTCCAAACTGCAAAATGCGCTTGCTACGCCAAGACATCATATTTATGATTATGTAGTTACTGATTCCAAAATTGAACGTGAATTTGCCCAACATTTGGAAACCAGTGCCGAAGTTGTGGTTTATGCCAAATTGCCACGTGGCTTCTTTATCCCTACGCCGGTAGGTGATTACAACCCCGATTGGGCAATCGCTTTTAAAGAAGGAGCAGTGAAACACGTCTATTTTGTCGCTGAAACGAAGGGATCGATGTCGAGTATGGATTTGCGCACTATTGAGCAGAGCAAAATCGAATGTGCTAAAAAATTCTTTGCCGAAATGAATCGCCGTTTTACACCTGAAAAGGTGCAATATGATGTGGTAGAGAGTTTTGAAAAGTTAGTGGAAATTGTGCAGTGAAAACCACACGAAAAGCAGATGCTGCATAAAAAACAAAGACCGCAATGTTCTGCGGTCTTTGTGTCATTTATTTGAGGAAAGTCGTTAACCGGCAACTTTCGGTAAATAACCAGCATCAATTAAGAATGGTACATTGATGATTAATAATCCTAATACCAACGCTACCAATAAACCGATATTACCACCGATAACGCGATATGGTAAATCTGGATATTTGCGTCTTAACATCCACACCATACCAACTGGTAACACCAAACCATAGAATGTGAACATTTGACCAGCATAAGTTAATACCGCTAAGAAATCGCGATAGAACAATGCAAATAACAGCGTCGGGACAAAGGTTAATAGGCTTAAAGTGAAGCGGTTTGCTGTAATGTGAACGCGTTTTAACAAATCATCTAAACAGTCAACTAATGCTAACGATACACCTAGGAAAGAGGTGATTAATGCTAAAGTTGAGAAGGTACGCACCGCACCACTGATTAAATCACTACCAGTTGCTTTGTAAGTAGCGTTAACCAAGCCGTTTAATGTTGGATCATCACGAATAATTTGCACAAATTGTGATTGTTCAAAAACACCGTGAGTTGCCATCTGCCACACAATATATGCCACCAATGGAATGGCGGTTCCGCCGATAATGGCAATGCGTAAACGGCGAATATCACCATCCAGATAATTGTTGATACTTGGAATAACGACGTGGAAACCGAATGAAGTGAAAAAGACCGGGCTGGCGGAGATAATTAAAAAGTAATTAAGCGGTAAAGCACCTAAATTTTCCGCTGTTACTTTTGGCAACATTAAAAACAACACTAAAGCAAACGCAACAAGTTTAATCAGGAATAATAAACGGGTAAAACCATCAACGGCGTTTGTACCGATAGTTACTGCGATCGCCAAAATTACCACGAAACCAATAATCGCCGCAGTGGAAGCGTGTTCACCGAAAATAGTTAAAAATGGTGCGAAAAGATCACCACCGCCCAAAGAATAGACGGTTAAGATAGCATACATAAAAATCACAAGAGATAAGGTTGCTAAAACCCTACCAACCATACCAAAATGTTGTTCAGCCAAAGTGGCTATTCCAGCATCTTTGCGTTCCGCTTTTTGATAAACCTCAACAAACAATAACGCACTGTAAGAAAGCAAAGCCCAGAGGATAAAAAGTAATAATAAAGTATAACCAAAACCCATCTCAGCGGATGTAATTGGCATAGCCAACATTCCTGCCCCGATGGTAGTTCCGGCAACGATTAAAGCACTACCTAACGTTTTATTTTTCATAATAAAGTCTCTTTGAGAGTGGATGAGAGCCTTGATTGTATATAAAAAGGTT
The DNA here is from genome assembly GCF_000771895.1 of Gallibacterium genomosp. 2. Classification (NCBI taxonomy): domain Bacteria; kingdom Pseudomonadati; phylum Pseudomonadota; class Gammaproteobacteria; order Pasteurellales; family Pasteurellaceae; genus Gallibacterium; species Gallibacterium genomosp. 2. Next base: position 33,114 of record NZ_JPXY01000033.1, on the reverse strand, counting down.
TACAATGTAATCTATTTTTTACAGTTTCCGATTTTCATTGTTTTAATAGCTTATTTTTTATTCTTTTTGTAACAAAAATCGGGACGAAACTAGCGAAAAGAATGATGTGATTTACCTGTTCATCATTATGATTATTCGTTAGAATAAGCAGATTTTTCAGTTCAAGTTATAACATTTATAAAAGGTGAATGATGAAAGCCTCTATTATCAGTAAATTAGAAACATTAGATGAGCGTTATGAAGAGTTGCAGGCATTGCTTGGCGATCCTTCAGTAATCAATGATCAGGAGAAATTCAGAGCATATTCAAAAGAGTATTCACAATTGGAAGAGGTGGTGAAATGTTTTGCTCGCTGGAAACAGCTTAATAGTGATTTGCAAGAGGCACAAATTCTACTTGATGACCCGAGTATGAAAGAGATGGCGGAAGAGGAAATCGCCCATTGTACTCAAGGCATCGAAGAGAGCGAACAACAGTTACAGATCCTATTGTTGCCAAAAGATCCGAATGATGAATATAACTGTTATTTAGAAATTCGTGCCGGAACCGGTGGCGATGAAGCCGGTATTTTTGCCGGCGATTTGTTCAGAATGTATAGCCGTTATGCGGAAAGCAAGCGTTGGCGCACAGAAGTGCTGAGCGCGAATGAGAGCGAGCAGGGCGGATATAAAGAGATTATCGTCAAAATCAGCGGCGAAAATGTTTATGGTCAATTAAAATTTGAATCCGGCGGTCATCGCGTGCAGCGTGTGCCGAAAACGGAATCTCAAGGTCGAATTCATACTTCAGCCTGTACTGTAGCGGTAATGCCGGAATTGCCGGAATCTGCCTTGCCGGAAATTAATCCTGCCGATTTGCGTATTGATACTTATCGTTCATCCGGTGCCGGTGGTCAGCACGTTAATACGACCGATTCGGCGGTGCGTATTACCCATATTCCAACCGGTATTGTGGTGGAATGTCAGGATGAACGTTCACAACATAAAAATAAAGCGAAAGCGATGTCGGTGTTGGCATCCCGATTAGTGCAGGCGGAAGAGGAACGTAAAGCCGCAGAGCAGGCAGATACACGCCGTAGTTTGTTGGGATCGGGTGATCGTTCCGATAAAATTCGTACATACAACTATCCACAAGGGCGTGTTACCGATCATCGCATCAATTTAACCTTATACCGTTTGGATGAGATTATGAATGGCAAAATTGATGATTTAATTCAACCTATTATCACCGAATATCAAGCGGAACAGCTTGCTGCTTTATCTGAAAATGAGTAATTCACGGCTGAGTTATCAACAGTGGCTACAGCGAGCGTCAGCTCAATTAAGAGCAGAGCAGAGTAGTGAGGGAGCGAAGATAGATGCAAACGCATTATTGTGTTTTGTGACTGGGAAAAGCAAAGCTCAAATTATGGCATTTGCGGAAACGCTATTAAGTGAAGAACAGCAGCAGCGATTAGATCTGTTGCTGCAACGCCGTCTGCAAGGGGAGCCGATCGCCTATATTCTTGGTGAAAAAGGATTTTGGAGTTTGGATTTATTGGTTTCGCCGGTAACGCTGATTCCAAGAGCCGATACCGAATGTTTGGTGGAAACAGCGTTATCGCTATTGCAGCTCTATTCAAGCGAAGTGGCGTTATCAATTTTAGATTTAGGCACAGGAACTGGGGCGATTGCGCTAGCGTTGGCATCTGAATTAACCCAACAAAAGCGAGATTATCGCATTATTGGCGTAGATCGTGTGGCAGAATCAGTGCTGTTGGCAAAACAAAATAGGCAACGTAACCATTTAACCAATGTTGAGTTTATGCAAAGTGACTGGTTTTCATCCTTGTCAACACAAAAATTTGATTTTATTGTCAGTAATCCACCTTATATTGCCGAAAATGATCCTCATCTTAAACAAGGGGATGTGCGTTTTGAGCCGTTATCCGCACTGGTAGCAAAAAAGGAAGGATTAGCGGATATTGAACGAATTATTGAGCAAGCAACTGCCTTTATGAATACCGGCGGATATTTGTTGATTGAGCACGGTTGGCAGCAGGCGGATGCAGTGCAGGCACTGTTTAAACGTTATAATTGGTGTGCAGTAAAAACCGTTTTAGATTATGGTGGCAATCAGCGTGTCACCTATGCAAAGTGGGATAGGTAGTATGGAAAAAAATAGAATAATAGATAATGATGAGGCGCTTAGAATCGCTTTAGAAAGAGAAAAAGCAGGGAAATATTTATTAAATCAACTTATCTCTTTTAACCAAATTATTGATGCCGATTTCAAGAAAAGCAGTATCTATTCCAGATTAGGGCATTTGATTCGTGAATTTGGCAAATTTATTGAAGGGGAAACAGATGTCAAAATGCGAGTACATCTGTTGCTTCAGTTTTTCTATGGAGAAAAAGGCTTTTTTTGTGATCGTGAAACCTATTTTCACGCCTCCAATCTGATGTTGCCCCACGTCTTTGCCACCAAAGAGGGAACGCCGGCAGTGTTAGGGTCAATATTACTTTTTATTGCCGCTAATTTTCATTTGCCGATACGTGGTGTGAATTTCCCAACACAATTTTTATTGCGGGTGGATGTGGATGATGAAGTTGCTTTTATCGACCCTTGGAACGGTAAATATGTTTCTCAGGAAACCATTCAAACGTGGTTGGAAGGCTATCTTGGCTTTGGCACACCGTTATCGGAAGAGTATGTTGGTGTAGGTGATTTAATTGATTTGGAAGATAGAATGTATCAAGTGCTAAAAAGCGCCTTAATTCGGGAAGGACGTAATGAACAGGCGTTAGCATTGATTGAACATCGTTTATCGGAAACGCCAGATGATCCTTATGAAATTCGAGATCGAGGGGTGGTTTATGGCAATATGGAATGTTTTCATTTGGCAGTGCCGGATTTAACCTATTTCATTGAGCAATGTCCACAAGATCCGGTAGCTCCGTTAATCAGATTACAATTACAGGATTTAAAACATATTCCTTATTCATTTCAATAAGTTATAGGAAATATTTATGCAAAATAAGATTATACAAGTAGGTAATATAGAAATTGCGAATGACAAACCGTTTGTGCTGTTCGGCGGTATGAATGTGTTGGAAAGTCGTGATATGGCGATGCAAGTTTGTGAACAATATGTTAAAGTGACAGACAAGTTAAACGTGCCGTATATTTTTAAAGCCTCTTTTGATAAAGCGAACCGTTCTTCAATCCATTCTTATCGTGGCCCTGGAATGGAAGAAGGTTTAAAAATTTTTGAAGAATTAAAGCAAACTTTCGGTGTTAACATCATTACCGATGTTCACGAAGTTTATCAATGTCAACCGGTTGCTGAAGTGGTGGATATTATTCAATTGCCGGCGTTTTTAGCTCGCCAGACCGATTTAGTAGAAGCAATGGCACGCACCGATGCTGTGATTAATGTGAAAAAACCGCAGTTTTTAAGTCCGGGGCAAATGGGAAATATCGTTGAAAAAATTAAAGAGTGTGGCAATGATAAAGTGATTTTGTGTGATCGAGGTACTAATTTTGGTTACGACAATTTAGTGGTAGATATGTTAGGTTTCAGTATTATGAAACAGGTGTCGAAAGGTTGCCCTGTTATTTTTGATGTAACGCATTCTTTACAGTGCAGAGATCCATTTGGTGCAGCATCAGGCGGTCGTCGCGCACAGGTTACTGAATTAGCAAGATCTGGTTTGGCAGTTGGTTTGGCAGGATTGTTTTTGGAGGCTCATCCAGAACCAGCAAAAGCAAAATGTGATGGGCCTTCCGCATTGCCTTTAGATAAACTTGAACCGTTTGTAGCGCAAATGAAAGCGGTGGATGATTTAGTGAAAAGTTTTGCGGAGTTAGATACTTCAAATTAAGACAATTTGCGATCAATGCGATAGAAATGCGTTTACGTTTACTAGTAACGTTAAATAAAAAGTGTATCATTTCTGACTAATATAAGGAGCCGAATATGAAAATTGTATTTTTAGACAGTACCGCTATTCCTAAGCATATCCCGATTCCTCGTCCTAAGTTTGAACACGAATGGGTGGAATATGAATATACTTCGGCAGATCAGGTGATTGAACGAATGCAAAATGCGGAAATCGCAGTCACCAGTAAGGTGATTTTTAGTCGAGAAGTGATGCAGCAATTGCCAAAATTGAAACTGATTGCTATCACAGCGACCGGAACTAATAATGTTGATCTTAATGCAGCAAAAGAATTGGGTATTACCGTTAAAAATGTTAGCGGATATTCTTCTGTTACCGTACCTGAACACGTTCTTGGTATGATTTATGCTTTACGCCACAGTTTGATGGGGTGGTATCGCGATCAGCTCAGCGATAAATGGGTGGACTGTAAGCAATTTTGTTATTTTGATTATCCGATAAAAGATGTAAAAGGCTCAGTATTAGGTATTTTGGGTCGTGGTAATTTAGGTTGTGAAGTCGGACGTTTGGCAGAACTGCTCGGAATGAAAGTATTGTTCGCTGAACATCGAGGTGCAGAAACTATCCGTGAAGGCTATACCAAATTTGAAGATGTTTTGGCTCAAGCCGATATTATTACCTTGCATTGTCCATTGACTGAAACCACACAAAATTTAATCAATCGTGAAACATTGGCACTTTGTAAGGATGGTGCTTTATTGATCAATACCGGTCGTGGTCCGTTGGTGGATGAACAGGCAGTGTTTGAAGCACTATCTTCCGGAAAATTGTCAGGTGCCGCATTGGATGTGATGCGTCAAGAGCCACCGGAAAAAGGCAATGTTTTAATGGAGGCGGCGAAACGTTTACCAAATTTATTGATTACTCCACATATTGCGTGGGCATCAGATTCTGCGGTAACCACTTTGGTGAATAAAGTTACACAAAATATTGAAGAGTTTGTCGCAACAGGTAAATGAGTATTGACACTATAACAGATACGAATGAAATAATGGGTGTGTTTTTGCACCCATAATTTTTATTAAATTTAAACAAAAGAGCTATTTAGGGTAAAAAATAAGGAAAATTATGTCGGTAAACGTCCCATTAATGGTGGCATTACGTTATTGGCGATCCAAAAGTGGTGATCGTTTTGGTCGCTTAGTTACACGTTTGGCAGGTGTCGGAATTACCTTAGGCGTTATGGCATTAATTATTGTATTATCGGTAATGAACGGATTAGAAGATTACCAGAAACAGAATGTACTGGAGAATATTCCGCAAGCGATCATTACCCCACAACAGTCGCCATTCTCTTTAACGCAAGATCAACTACCGAAATTACCAGATTTTGTTACTAAAGTTGTGCCGATTAATCGAGCAAATGTGATTATGCAAAGCAGTGATGGTTTAAGTGCAGCGCAATTAATTGGGGTACAACAGCGTCAGGATGACCCGTTATTAAGCGGTGTTGATGAGAAATTGGCAACACTGATACCACCGGGGGAGTTTAATCTGATCATCGGAGCACAACTTGCGCGTCAAAATAAATTGGTTGTCGGCGATAAAGTACGGTTATTGATTCCGGAAAACAGTGTTTATACGCCGTTAGGGCGTATGCCGATGCAGCGTCTGTTCACAGTGGCAGCGATTTATCCTGACTGGAGTGCAGATAATCAGATCTTTGCTGCTTTGCAGGATGTGGGTAGATTATTACGTTTAAAGCCGGATCAAGTGCAGGGGCAACGTCTGTTTTTACAAGACCCTTTCTTAATTACTGAATTACCGCACTATTTCCCACGTGATAAATGGCAGATCGATGATTGGCGCAGTCAAAAAGGGGAATTTTTCCAGTCGGTGAAAATGGAAAAAAATATGATGTCGCTGTTGGTCGGTCTTATTATTTTGGTGGCGATTGCCAATATTGTAACGTCATTAAGCTTAATGGTATTGGACAAACAGAGTGAAATTGCCATTTTACAAACGCAAGGTTTTACCCGTTTGCAGGTGATGGCGATTTTTATCTATCAAGGGATGTTGATTGGGTTTTTAAGCACTCTTATTGGAGCAATATTGGGCATATTATCCGCCAATTACCTCACACCTGTTCTTAGCTGGTTTGATTCGTTAAGTTTTCCGTTACCAACCGTAATAGATCCGGAACAGATTATCGTGATCATTTTATTTTCATTAACTTTATCTTTTATTTCAACGCTTTATCCGGCATATCGAGCTGCAAAAATTGAACCGGCGGAGGCGTTACGCTATGAGTAAATTTATGACAGATACCACTAATCAGATACAACCTTTGTTGGCGTGCCGGCAGCTTTCTAAGACTTATCAAGAGGGCGACAAGGCAACGACTGTGTTACAGAATATCTCTTTTCAGTTATATCGAGGCGATTTAACCGCCATTGTCGGCAGTTCCGGATCAGGGAAAAGTACGTTATTGCATCTGTTGGGCGGATTGGATAAACCCTCTTCGGGTGAGGTTTTTTTGAACGGTAAACAATTATCTACACTTTCTGACCGTCAGGTCGCACAGCTACGCAATCGCCATTTAGGATTCGTCTATCAATTTCACCATTTAATGGCAGATTTCACTGCATTAGAAAATGTGGCAATGCCAATATTGATTGCTGGAAAAGATCGCCGAGAAGCTTACCAACAGGCGGAGGTTATGTTAACAGCAGTGGGTTTGACGCATCGCATTAATCATCGTCCTTCGGCACTATCTGGCGGTGAACGACAACGAGTTGCTATCGCCAGAGCATTGGTGAATAATCCTGACTTAGTGTTGGCGGATGAACCAACTGGTAATCTTGATCAAAAAACAACAGAAAATATTTTTGAATTAATTCAACAACTTAATCAAGAAAAAAACATTGCATTTTTATTAGTGACACACGATCTATCATTAGCGGCAAAATTACAGAAAAGATATCTTATGCGTGACGGGACACTTAGCATAGAGGAATGTTTATGATGAGTACGCCGTTTTTTATCAGCTGGCGTTATCAGCGAGCGAAACAGAAAAATCGCTTGGTTTCATTGATTTCGTGGTTTTCAACCTTAGGCATTGCGTTAGGTGTTGCTGTTTTAATTATTGGCTTAAGTGCAATGAACGGCTTTCAACGAGAATTGGATCAACGCATTTTGGCGGTTGTGCCACATATTGATATTAGTGGTTATCAGCAAGAGCCGATTCAAAATTGGCAAAAATTAGTACAAGCATTGCATACGAACAGAGAGATTAAAGGCATTTCGCCTTATGTAACTTTCACTACTTTGGCGGAAGCTGGCGGTAAATTGAAAGTGATTCAGGTGAAAGGCATTGAGCCTAAATTATTGCAACAAGTGAGTGCAGTTGGGCAATTTGTGTTGGATGGGCATTGGCAAACTTTTTCCGAAAAAAATCAAGGAATTATATTAGGTTATGGCATTGCTAAAGATCTCAATGTTAATGTCGGTGATTGGGTGTCGTTATTGGTATCTAATCAAAATCAGCAAGAACTTAACAAAATGACACAACCTCAACGCCACCGTTTGCAGGTTGCTGGAATTTTGCGTTTAGACGGACAGCTAGATCACAGCTATGCGTTTATTCCATTAGCATTGGCGCAACAATATCTTGATTATCAACCTACACAGGTAAGTGGTGTTGAGGTCGCAGTTTATTCACCTTTTGCTGTCAATAATTTTGATTTTTCCTCACTAGCAGATTATCCACAAGTGTTAACAGCACACAGCTGGATAGAGCGTTTCGGTTATATGTATCGTGATATTTCGCTAATCAAAACCGTGATGTATCTTGCAATGGTGTTGGTGATTGGTATTGCTTGTTTTAATATTATTTCTACCTTAATTATGTCTGTGAAAGACAAACAGGGGGACATTGCCATTTTGCGTACATTAGGTGCTAACAGTGGTTTTATACGCCGAATTTTCCTCTGGTATGGCTTATTTTCCGGAATGAAAGGCTGCTTATTGGGAATTATTTTGGGTATTGTGGTTGCACTGAATTTAACCGAGATTATTTACACTATTGAGAAAATTCTCCATACTAAAATTTTATCGGATGGCGTTTATTTTATTGATTTTATGCCGAGTGAATTGCATTTCAGTGATGTTGGTTTGGTATTTGTTGCTACTTTGCTATTAAGTTTGCTTGCCTCACTTTATCCGGCAATTCGTGCAGCAAAATTACAACCGGCGAAAGTTTTAAATAATCATTAGAAAAGTGTTGAAAATAAAACATTATATGCTAGTATTTGCACTAGTTTAGTAGTACATAAAAACAAGAGAGTATTTAAATGGCAGTGATTAAAAAAGATATTCGTATTGAAAACGATGATGTTCGTATTGCAAAAGTAGAGCAACTTCTTCCCCCGATTGCATTATTGGAAAAATATCCGGCAAGTAAAGTCGCAGCAAAAACCGTTAAACAGGCTCGCCAAGCAGTACATAATATTTTACACAAAGAAGATGATCGCTTATTGGTTGTTATTGGGCCTTGTTCAATTCACGATCCTGAAGCAGCATTGGATTATGCGAAACGTTTAAAAGTGTTGCGTGAAGAATTGAAAGGTGAACTGGAAGTGATTATGCGTGTCTATTTTGAAAAACCACGCACAACTGTGGGTTGGAAAGGTTTAATTAACGATCCTCATCTAGATCACACTTATGCTCTTAATGATGGCTTAAGAATGGCACGTAAATTATTATCAGATATTAATGATCTTGAAGTGCCATCAGCCGGTGAGTTTTTAGATATGATCACACCACAATATATTGCTGATTTTATGAGCTGGGGGGCAATCGGCGCAAGAACCACTGAATCTCAAGTGCATCGTGAATTAGCCTCTGGTTTATCTTGTGCGGTTGGTTTCAAAAACGGTACTAACGGTGGTGTAAAAATTGCGTTAGATGCTATTGGTGCAGCAGAATCAGGACACTATTTCTTGTCTGTTACCAAATTTGGTCATTCTGCGATTGTGGCTACAAAAGGAAACAATGATTGTCATATTATTTTACGTGGTGGCGATAAAGGTCCGAATTACTCAAAAGAACACGTCTTAAAAGTGGCGAATGACATTGAAAAAAGTGGCAGAATCCCACACGTAATGATCGATTTTAGCCACGCAAACAGTTCAAAACAGTTCAAAAAACAACTTGAAGTGTGTGATGATGTTTGTCGTCAATTAAGCGAAGGTTCAACCCATATTTTCGGGGTAATGATTGAAAGCAACCTTGTTGAAGGTCGTCAGGATATTATTGATGGTAAAAACTCATTGGTTTATGGGCAAAGCGTCACTGATGCTTGCATTGGCTGGGAAGATACCGAAAAATTGTTATATGATCTTGCCGAAGCCGTGAAAGCTAGACGTGCAAAACTTGCTTAGTTATTTTCAAAATATGAGGTAATACGGGGTGAAATATTTCACCCCGAATTTTTTCTGAATACAATTTAAAACCTCGCTCTTTATGGTAGGGTTAGCTGTTCTTTTAGTCTTTTCTAATCAGTATTTATTGTTTGATGGTTAGTTTGTTAAATATCAAAATGTATGAAGTTTTATAGAAAGAATAAAGAACATTTAGATGAATTTTCATTCTCCGGTGAGCAAATAAGTCTCTTAAAATTCAAAAAATGATGGTATGTAAATTAGCAACCATCATTTTTTTAATTATTCTCTTCCCGGAAGTTTTTTCCAAGTGACTTCATTGCGTAAATAGACCGGCTCTAGTGCGGTGGCAGATATGGACTCATTTTTTGCATATAATAATTTTGCTATAGATAACATATATTTAGCAGAAGGTAATATGATGTCGCTTTCCTTTGCGGAAACAACGGAAAGAGCAGGATATGCTGACCAACCGCTACCAACTTTAAGGGTGTTCTTATAATCTCCTGTTAATTGTAAAAACAAATTTTGCGGAGCAATAACCTGTTCTTCAATAATAGTTTGCCAATGATCATATTGTACGCCGTCCAAAATAACTGCCTGATATTGCAGTTGTGAAAAATAGACTTCATTCATTCTGGCATCAATAGCACTTAACACGCTTTTTGCTTGTTGTTGCTCATAAGCGGCTTGTGCCATAGCGGTTAATGTTGAGACAGGGTAGAGCGGTAAATCTGCACCCAACGCCAACCCTTGCGCAACAGAAACGCCAACACGTACACCGGTAAAACTGCCGGGACCACGCCCTAATACAATACCATCAACTTGCGTTAATTTGATTCCGGATTGTTGCAGTAATTGATCTATCATCGGCAAAATACGTTGTGTATGTGTGCGTTGTGCGATTTCATCGAAAAAGGTGATTTCATCGTTAAAGAGTAGTGCAACGGAACAGGCTTCGGTTGAAGTGTCCAATGCGAGTAAAGTTGGTTTCATTCTGTTTTATCCTTAATTTTTTGCAAAAAATTGATGACTTTAGTTAAATCCCGAGTGCGTTTCGCCGGTGGCAGGCTTTGTAAAAATTGCTGGCCATAAGGGCGTGTTACAATACGAGAATCACAAATGATGATTGCACCGCGATCATTAATATCGCGAATTAAACGCCCTACACCCTGTTTTAAAGTAATAATGGTTTCAGGAATTTGAATATCATTAAACGGATCACCGCCTTGTAAACGACAATCTTCAATTCGTGCTTTTAGTAGCGGTTCGTCCGGTGAAGCAAATGGCAATTTGTCAATAATTACCAAAGAAAGTGCATCGCCACGAACATCAATGCCTTCCCAAAAACTTTGGGTTGCGACCAGCACGCTGTGCTTGTTTTGTGTGAATTGTTGCAATAATTTGCTTTTATTGGTTTCGCCTTGCAATAACACATTTAACTGACTGTGTTGGCGAAAGTAATCGGCAAAGCCTTTCATCATAAAAATTGAGGTGCAAAGCACAAAACAATTTCCTTGATTAGCTTCAATAATCGGTAACAGTATTTGGGCTAATTGTTGTAGCGTGTTGCCACGGTTGCTTGCCGGCAGAAAACGTGGAATGCAGAGCAGTGCCTGTTGTTCATAATTGAACGGGCTATGCAAAATTTTCTTCTGTGCGTTGATAATGCCTAACTCGGCAGCGAAATGGGAAAAATTATCGCCGGAATCTAGTGTGGCAGAAGTGAAAATCCACGCTGCTTGCTGTTTTTCCAGTTGTAGCTGAAATTTATCGGCAATAGTCAATGGTGTGATGTGTAGACTGAATTGTTTGCCAAACGTTTCAAACCAGTAACAGTAACCAACTTGTTGTACCTGTGCTAAACGGTCGCTTAATTTTATTAAATCTTCAATGCGTTCGATAATGCGATCTAATGTTTCGTTACGCTTTTCTCCTTTTTTTGCTACTTCCAGTAGAAATTTCAATTTATCTTGTAGTTGCTGAAAAGCTTTGACAATTTCATCTTTGGCAAAGAGTTGCCGTAAATCACCACGTTGGTTATCCAATCCAAAAGTTAAACGGAAATCTTGAGTAATTTTTTCCAATAAATCACTTGCTTTGCCTAATTGCGTCATATCTTTCAGTTCAGAGCGGTAAACTAGATTCACATCACGACAAAGTTCAAAAATTTGGCGAGAACTGAGAGTTTCACCAAAATATTGGCAGGCGACAGTAGGCAATTGGTGAGCTTCATCAAAAATAATAACATCGGCATTGGGAATGAGTTCTCCGAAACCGTTCTCCTTAATCGCCATATCAGCGAAAAAGAGATGATGATTGATGACGACTAAATCGGCTTCAATCGCTTTTTGACGAGCTTTTAACACAAAACAATCTTTATAAAACGGGCAATCCGCACCAAGGCAGCTTTCTGTAGTGCTAGTCAGTTGTGGAATAATGGCACTGTCTTCCGGCAGTGCATTACACTCGCTTAAATCGCCGGATTTTGTTGCATTGCGCCATTTTTGCACCGCTTTTAAATCTTTTAATAGCGAACGATCACCTAAAATACCGCGATGGTAGATTTTATCCAACCGATCTAAACAGAGATAATTTGCTCTTCCTTTAAGTAGAGCGATTTTACCATCAAACTTCATAGCCTTAATAATAGTGGGGAGATCACGCTGAAACAGCTGATCTTGCAAATTTTTAGAACCGGTGGAAATAATGGTTTTTTCTTTATTGAGCAGTGCTGGAATTAAATAGGCGAAAGTTTTGCCTGTGCCTGTGCCGGCTTCAACAATGAGTTGTGATTGTTTTTCTATTGTATTTAATACGGCTGTTGCCATCTCAAGCTGTTCAAGGCGAGGTTGAAATTTGGCGATAGATTTACTGAGTAAGCCATCAGTGGAGAAAATTTGTTGTAGTTGTTGGATTTTTGACATTTTTACCAGTAATTTTTTAGAAAAGTTTTAACTATCTCAATAAATGGGAGAATTTTCAGATTATAACTTTTTTTCACGCACTAATCGATCTATGCTAGCACCAATATTTTCCGATTATTTTTTGAGGTATAAATAATGACATTTTCGCTGTTAAACAAAATGCAGTTTATTGAACAGATTCATCCCAATATTTCTCTGCAACGCTATAATGAAATTTCGATGATTGTGGTGGAACACGAAACCGGTCGGGCGATTGTTTCGTTGCAGGGGGCGCAATTATTAAGCTGGCAACCTAAGTATGCGGCGCAGGATATATTATGGTTGAGTGATGCAGAACCTTTTAAACAAGGAATTGCAATTCGTGGTGGTATACCGATCTGTTATCCGTGGTTTGGTGCAAATGGCGAACCGGCACACGGTTTTGCGCGCTTGCGGCAATGGGTGTTGAGTGATTGGCAAGTATCCGAACACGAAGTGAAGTTAATTTTTGGGCTATATTCCGAAAATAATATTGCGATTGCGCGAGTAAGAATGGCATTTTCTGAAGACTGCCGTGTTAAATTCACCCAATTGGATAACAGCGAAGCACAAGTGGCATTGCATACTTATTTTAATATTGGTGATATTGAGAAAACCACAATTTTTGGGCTACCTAAACATTGCTTTGATTCTGCCGCCAAAGAGGAGATTGATGTGGCATCACCATTGTCTATTCATCAACATACTGATTATATATATTCTGGTGAAAACCGTATTAATCATATTGAAGATAAGGCAAATGCGCGTTTTATTGAGGTGGAACATCATAATGCGAGCAATGTTGTGGTATGGAATCCGTGGCATAAAGCGACCAGTGCGATGAACGAATATGGATACCGCACAATGCTTTGTGTAGAAACTGCACGGATTGATCAAAAGATTAAACAGGATGATTCAGTTGAAGTGCGTATTGCACAACAATAGTCAACAAAAATCTGTCTAACGGTTAACAGTTAGGCAGATTTTTATTTATATTATTCTTTCCAAATAATGTGATATTGACGATCCTGTTCTTGATGTGAAATCAAAATTTTGGCAAAAATATCATCCATTTCATCATTATCATTAATTAATCCAACCCAGACTTCAGCAAATTCATCAGGATCAATCAATACACCGATTTCATTGTCCCAATTATCACTGGTTTCAACCATTTCAACTGCACCACGTTGCTCAAATTGAAGGTTAAACAATATAATATCAGCAGGATCAAGATTTTCTGGCGCCATTTCAAGAAAAATATCATAGGCGATATCGATTGCTGTATCCGGATCGAGTTTTTGAATTTCAGTCATAAAAATACCTGTGTAAGTGAAATTAAACTAATAGCTCATAAATATGAACATCTAAAAATTGTTCGTGTTTGTAGCCGACCTGATGCAGTGTTCCGACTTTATTAAAACCGAATTTTTGGTGTAAAGTAATACTTGCTAAATTGGTTCCTGTAATTAATGATACGATTAAATGGGTGGCGGAATTTTTTTTAGCCAGCTCAATAATGGCACTCATTAATTGTGAGGCGATACCTTGCCGTCTTGCCGATGGTGCAATATAAACAGAAAGTTCAACTGTTGAATTGTATGCTGCTTTTTCCGCATAGCGAGAGAGTGAGGCATAACCAAGCACTTCACCGTCACGTTCGGCAATCAATAGTGGATGATTATTTTTGTTGTGTTCATCAAACCAACTTTGTCTTTCCATAAGTGACTTAGGCTGTAAATCAAAGGTGGCAACACCATTAATGATTTCGTGATTATAAATGTCTAGTAATGCTAGTAAATCCTGCTGTTGTGCTGGTCTAATAATCGTAATAGGCATCTTTTTCTCCTTTTATTATTTCTGTTGCAACAACTGTAGCATAGGCAATAGATCCTGTTCCAACCATTGTAGATTGACATATTCTTGGCGAATGCTACGCTTTAGCAACAGAATCATTAACGTATCATAAAGTGTTTTTTCCTCAAGCAGTTCTAATTCCTGCATCAATTTTTGCATATTTTGGATATTTTGCTGATGAGCAAGCTGTCGTTTTTTTACTGCGCTGAATGCCATTTGCGGATGACATTTCAATGCTGCCAAAATGCGAGAGATAAACTCATCTCGTAAAATTCCGTTTGTTAGCGTGCTTTCCAATAGCCATTTTTTCAGCTGTTGTTCACCCTGATCGGTTAATTGATACTCTTTGCGATCAGGTTTCCCTTGTTGGAAATGCAATGAAAAAGAGATTAACCCCTGTTTTTCTAATAAATTTAATTCTCGATATACCTGCTGATGAGTTGCTTGCCAGATTAATCCATAAGTTTGTGAAAATTTTTTACTGATATCATAACCGGTGGCAGCTTGATGTGCCAAAATTGAAAGTATTGTATGAGATAACGCCATAACTGTTTAGGATAAATAAGAATGGCGATATTTTACTGAATTTAGGCAGATTTATATAGTTAAAAAACGGTAGTAAAATTCACCACCGTTTTATTTGTTTTGCTAAAATTATCCTGTATTACGCATTCCGGCAGCAATACCGGTAATGGTAATCATCAAAGCTTGTTCTAAAGCGTGGTTATTTTCACCACTACGTAATCGATGCAATAATTCCACCTGCAACAGATTGAGAGGATCGGTATAAATATTGCGCAATTTAATCGATTCAGCAATCCACGGTAGATCCGCCATTAAACGGTCTTCGTGTGAAAGTGAAAGCAAGGTTTGAAGATCAGCTTTCAGTTGTTCACGTAATGATTCTCCTAAGTACCACAGATTTTCCGGTACTAAGCGTTGATCATAATATTCAGCTAACCATAAGTCGGTTTTACTGAATACCATTTCGACCATTCCGATACGAGTAGAAAAAAATGGCCAGGACTTACACATCTCTTCAATGGTTTCTCTTTTACCTTGTTCAAATAACGTGCGTAATGATGCACCTACGCCAAGCCACGCTGGTAGCATTAAGCGATTTTGCATCCAAGCAAAAATCCAAGGAATAGCTCGTAAACTTTCGACACCACCGGTTGGGTTTCTTTTTGCGGGACGAGAACCAAGAGGTAATCTTGAAAGTTCTTGTTCTGGTGTTGCTGCACGGAAATAGGGTACAAAGTTGGCATTACTACGAACCACTTGTCTATAAATTTTACAAGAAGTGTCGGAAAGTTCATTCATAATTTCACGCCAACCCTGTTTTGGGTTTGGTGGTGGTAATAGATTGGCTTCTAAAACAGCACTAGCATAAAGATCTAAGCTTTGTACAGCCACTTCCGGCAACCCCAATTTGAAACGAATCATTTCACCTTGTTCGGTTACGCGTAAACCATTTTTTAAAGATTTAGGTGGTTGAGAGAGCAGCGCAGCGTGAGCTGGAGCTCCACCACGACCGATAGTACCGCCACGTCCGTGGAACAGTGTTAACTCGATACCGCGATCTTCACAAAGATTGACCAATGCTTCTTGAGCGCGATATTGCGCCCAAGAAGCAGCCATCATTCCGGCATCTTTGGCAGAATCGGAATAGCCGATCATAATCATCTGTTTATTATTTATAATGCCCCGATACCAGCCAATATCAAATAATTGCTGCATTACAGTTTCAGCATTATCCAAATCATCCAAAGTTTCAAATAGTGGTACTACCGGCAATGCACGTTTAATGCCAGCTTCTTTTAGCAGAAGGTGAACAGCCAATACATCAGAAGCTGTGCGTGCCATTGAAATAATGTAGCAAGAAATAATACCGTGTGGTTGTTGTGCCACAATTTTGCAGGTATCTAAAATTTCTTTTGTTTCTGCCGAAGGATGCCAATCTTGTGGAATTAATGGGCGGCGAGAACTTAATTCACGAATCAGGAATGCCTGTTTATCATCTTCACTCCATTGTGAATAGTCGCCTAGACCGATGTATCGAGTAATTTCAGCAATAGCTTGTTCGTGGCGAGAACTTTCTTGACGAATATCCAAACGAGAGAGAGTAACACCAAAACAACGAATACGGCGTAAGCAGTCAAGTAATAAGCCGTTAGCAATAATCCGCATTCCGCAAGCACATAGTGATTGATAGCAGTCGTATAGTGGCTGCCATAATTGTTCATCAGTAGTAATAATCTGTTCCAGATGAATTGTTGGTGTACGGTTAGCCAATTTATCATCAAAATAATTTAGGGTGTTGTTAAGACGAACACGAAGATCTTTTACTACTGTTCGGTATGGTTCCTCGTGATCACCATATTTTTGTATAAATTCAGGAGAGCATTCAATCATAGAGAGTTCATCAGAAAGCTGCTGAATATCAGTGAGGAATAGTTCTGCCGCTTTCCAACGAGCCAAATATAAAACTTTTTGCGTAACTTCAGCTGTAACAAATGGATTGCCGTCACGGTCGCCACCCATCCAAGAGGAGAAACGAACAGGGGCTAAATCAACAGGTAATTGAAATTGTAGATGTTGTTCCAAATTCTGATTTAATTGACGCAAAAATTGTGGCACAGCAGACCATAAGCTATTTTCAATAACGGCAAATCCCCATTTAGCTTCTTCAAATGGAGTAGGGCGTTGCGTACGAATTTCATTGGTGTGCCAAGCCTGAGCGATTAATTGCAATAGACGGCGTTCAATTTGTTGGCGTTCAAGAGCGGTTAAATCGGCATTTTCCAATTTACGCAGACAGTTATTGATTTCGACATATTTATGCACTAAAGAACGGCGAGTGACTTCGGTCGGATGTGCGGTTAATACTAGTTCAACCAACAGTTGTTGAATGGCTTCAATTATCTGCTGTTTTGAAATGCTGCTATCCTGTTTTAAACGGTCAAGCAAGGCGGCGATAGAACGTTCCGACATTACCTCATCAGTATGGTGACGAGAAATAGTTTGGTATTGTTCGGCAATATTCGTGAGGTTTAAAAATTGACTGAAAGCACGAGCCACCGGAATGATATTATCAGGTGAGATATTTTCTAATGTTTGTAACAGCTGTTGGCGTGCCTGTTCATCGCCGGAACGAGAACTTTTTGATAAAATTCTTATTTTTTCAATAAGTTGAAGAATATCATTTCCTTGAGCATCGCTGATAGTTTCACCAAGTAGATGTCCAAGCATATTGATATTGTTGCGCATTGCGGAATATTGTTCGATCATTGTTGTACCTCATTTCACTTTCCATCGTTGTAGATATAACAAAAAAAGGAGAATAAGGTTAAACGATAATTAATTTATTTAATAAAAAAATTTATTTGTTAGATTATTTTTAATAAATGGTTTCTTTTTTTAGACATAATTTTATAAAAATTGCAATTTTAGTGGAGATTAAGATAAAAACGGAGTGGTTGAAAAATGGCACTAAGTGAACAGTTTTGGCAACAAAAAAGTTTATTGGAAATGAGTGACGAAGAATGGGAAGCGTTATGTGATGGTTGTGGTAAATGCTGTTATCGAAAGTTTATTGAAGGAAGAGGTAAACGGCAACGGTTCTATTTTACCCGTATTGCTTGTGATTTGTTGGATTTAGAAACTGGGCGCTGTCAAAATTATAGCCAACGTTTTAAATTGATGCCGGACTGTACTAAATTAACCAAGAAAAATTTACCTGATTTCACGTGGTTGCCGAAAACCTGTGCTTATCGATTACTGTATGAGGGCAAACCTTTACCGGAATGGCATCCGCTGTTAGTGGGGAATCAATCTGAAATGCATAAAGCCAAAGTGATGATCACAAACGGCATTCACGAACAGGATGTGATTGATTGGTTTGAGTTTGTGGTGGATGAGTTTTGACTCGGTTGAATTGTAAATTTTATATGCTGCTATGTCATAAAAAAGTCGCTCGATGAGGAGCGACTTGATCTAATCAGTGATTAAAGTACTTTCACAATACTTTCACATAAATAGTCGATATTTTGTTCGGTGATGCCAGCGACATTGATACGACCGGAACGAACAGCATAAATGGCAAATTCTTCTTTTAAGCGATCAACCTGTTCAGGGCTTAATCCACTAAAAGAGAACATCCCGTTTTGTTGAATAATAAAATCGAAATTCTGTTTTGCACCGTGTTTAGCCAGCAATTCCACAAATTTTTGACGCATTGCTTTGATTCTGCCACGCATTTCATCCAATTCAGCAATCCATTCCGCTTTTAGTTGTTCATCATTTAAAACGGTCGCAACTGCGCTCGCACCGTGAGATGATGGGTTAGAATAAAGTGTACGAATGATAACTTTAATTTGGCTAAATGCTTTAGTAGCAATTTCTTCATTAGCAGCAACAAGTGTGAATGCGCCGACACGTTCGTTGTATAAACCGAAGTTTTTGGAATAAGAACTGGCTACTAACAATTCTTGATGGTTTGCGGCAAAAGTGCGTAAGCCGACCGCATCTTCTTCCAAACCGTTAGCAAATCCTTGATAAGCAAAATCGAATAACGGCAACCAGCCTTTTTCAGCCGACATTTTTGCTAATGTTGCCCATTGTTCCGGTGTAGGATCGATACCGGTCGGGTTGTGGCAACAACCGTGGAATAATACTACATCACCTGCTTGTGCATTTTCTAAATCAGCAATCATTCCTTCCCAATCCAAGCCGTGAGTAACTTTATCATAATAGCGATAATCACAGATATTCATTCCGACCGCTTTAAAAATGGCGTTATGGTTTGGCCAGGTTGGCGCACTGATCCAGACATTTTTTGCAGAAGTTTGACGTTTAATAAATTCAGCTGCAATGCGTAATGCACCAGTACCGCCAAGGCTTTGTGCTGTTTTAGCACGTTTATTTTTTACAATATCGTGATCAGCACCAAATAATAAAATTTGCGTTTGGCGATTAAAATCAGCTAAACCGTCAATGCCGAGATAATTTTTGGTATTTTCGTTAGCAAGTAGGCGTTTTTCAGCCTCTTTTACCGCTTTGATGATAGGAGTTTGTCCGTTAGCATCTTTATAAACACCAATACCAAGATTGACTTTATTACTACGTGAATCAGCTTTAAATGCTTCACCTAAACCAAGAATTGGATCGGCCGGAGCGGCTTCAATATGTTCAAACATCAGATTTTCCTTCTACATAATTGTTGCGTTAACAGTGTGCTAGTTATACCGTTAAAGCGTTGACTTTGACAAGTGTTTCTAGCGATTTAATTTCATTTTATGCAATTCGTAATTGCTGTTTTGCCCAAGCTAAACCGGATTGGTAATCATCCGGCAGTAACGGTTCAAGTTGGTTTAAAATCTTTATCAGCTGCATATTATCAGGGTGTGCAATATTGATATGACCCAATTTTCTGCCGGCCCTCACCTCTTTTCCATACCAGTGTAGTTGAGAATAAGGCAATGCCAACCACTCTTTGTGATGTTCAGTGCCGATAATATTGACCATCACGGTTGGCATTCTTACGACTAATGGCGGAGTTGGTAAATTCAATAATGCACGTAGATGTAATTCAAATTGACTAATATTTGCTCCTAACTGTGTCCAGTGTCCGCTATTGTGGACACGTGGCGCGAGTTCATTGATCAACAATTTATCACCGACAACAAAACATTCCATCGCCATTACGCCAACATAATCCAGATGTTGCATAATTTTACCGAGCATATATTCCGCTTCAGTCTGCATCGGGTGCAGCTTGGTTGATGATATTACACTGTAACGTAGAATACCTTGTTGCTGTAAATTTTGTGTTATTGGATAAAAATAGGTACGACCATCGGCGAATCTAGCTCCAACCAAAGAAACTTCGCTATCAAAAGGGATAAAAGCTTCAGCGATAGTTTGATCGAATAATTCTTTCGTAATAACATCAGTGTTATGTTGATCAACAATCCATTGACCTCGACCATCATAACCTCCGGTACGACGTTTCACTACCACTTTTTCACCAATACTTTGCCAAACCTGTTGCCACGAGGTTTGTGCCGTTAAATGTAGCCAAGGAGAAGTAGCAAGTTCAAGCTGATCAAGCAATTGTTTCTGGGTAAGGCGATCTGCAAGATAAGCAAAAATATTTTTATTAATGAAATTTGGGTGAGAAGAAAGCTGTTCGGTTAATGGTGTTTGCTCCCAACGTTCAATTTCGGCTGTTATCAACGCTTGTTGCTCCAATTCAAACAGAGCTTGTTGGAATGCAAGAGGTACAACATTAATATCTAAAGGCGCACCGGCATAACGTAACATTCGACCTAATTGTCCATTACCTAAAACGTAAATTGTTGGATAAAGAGAACTTTTTTGCATAATTATTGATCTATAACTCGTGGATCGGGATGATTTAATACATCATCGGTTTGTTGTTGGCGAAATTGACGTAAACGATTGCTTAAATCAGCATTAAAAACGGCAAGAATTTGTGCTGCAAGCAAACCGGCGTTTGCTGCACCGGCTGGGCCAATAGCTAATGTGCCGACCGGAATGCCTTTTGGCATCTGTACAATAGAATATAAACTATCTACACCACTCAACATTGAGCTTTTTACTGGCACGCCAAGTACAGGAACAAGAGTTTTAGCTGCTAACATTCCAGGCAAATGCGCCGCACCGCCAGCTCCAGCAATAATAACTTTATAGCCATTTTCAGCAGCAGTTTCAGCAAATTGGAATAATTTATCGGGGGTACGATGAGCAGAAACGATTTCAACGTGATAAGGAATTTGTAATTGATCGAGAATATTGGCGGCTTCTTGCATTGTATTCCAGTCACTTTTGGAACCCATTACAATCGCAATTTCAGTTTGAGGCATAACATAATTTCCTAGTAGTGAATTTGAGGGTATAAGGATAGCATTTATTGATAAGCAGTGAAATATGACAATCTTATTTGAATTAAAATCAAAGATAGCGACGATAGGAAGAAACCATTGAAAATCCTTGAAATCAGATTGCAACTTGAGGAATAAAACTTTATCCTAGCACACGTTTTTTTATGTTTTTATGGATGGAAGATTTATGTTACCAAAAGCTAAATATCGGAAAGATTATAAAAAGCCTGATTACACAATTAGTGATATTTTTCTTGAATTTCAACTCGATGCACAACAAACTAAAGTCACGGCAAAGAGCTTGGTGCATAAATTAAATCCAGAAGCGACCAAATTACATCTTGATGGACAAAGCTTAGATTTAGTTTCAATCAAACTGAACGATGAACCATTTTCTCAATATGAAAAAGTAAATGATGGTTTGATTTTAGATTTAGAAACGATTGTACGTGACAAATTTGAATTAGAGATTGTTACCTTAATTTCTCCAGCGAAAAATACATCGTTACAGGGGTTGTATCAATCCGGAGAAGCTCTTTGTACACAATGCGAAGCGGAAGGTTTCCGTCAAATTACTTATATGTTGGATCGTCCTGATGTGTTGGCACGTTACAGCACACGTATTATCGCTGATAAAACTCAATATCCAATATTACTTTCTAATGGTAACCGTGTTCGTCAAGGGGATTTGGATAATGGTTTTCATTGGGTAGAATGGCAAGATCCTTTCCCGAAACCAAGCTATCTTTTTGCATTGGTGGCAGGTGATTTCGATGTATTGCGTGATACTTTCACCACACGTAGCGGACGCGAAGTGGCATTGGAACTTTATGTTGATAAAGGTAATTTAAATCGTGCTGATTGGGCAATGGTCAGTTTGAAGAAAGCAATGAAATGGGATGAAGATCGCTTTGATCTCGAATACGATCTTGATATTTATATGATTGTCGCTGTTGATTTCTTCAATATGGGCGCAATGGAGAATAAAGGTTTAAATATCTTTAACTCTAAATTTGTATTGGCGAACCCACAAACTGCAACCGACAATGATTATCTTGATGTTGAAAGAGTGATTGCCCACGAATATTTCCATAACTGGACAGGTAACCGTGTTACTTGTCGTGATTGGTTCCAACTTAGTTTAAAAGAGGGCTTGACCGTTTTCCGTGATCAAGAGTTTTCATCCGATACCGGTTCTCGTACTGTAAATCGCATTAATAATGTCAAATTCCTACGTGCAGTGCAATTTGCTGAAGATGCCAGTCCGATGGCACATCCGATTCGTCCGGAAAAAGTAATTGAAATGAACAATTTTTATACTGTTACTGTTTATGAAAAAGGGGCGGAAGTAATTCGTATGATTCATACGCTTCTAGGAGAAGAAAAATTCCAAGCAGGAATGAAATTGTATATTGCAGAAAATGATGGAACAGCAGCAACTTGTGAGGATTTTGTTTCTGCAATGGAACGTGCTTCTGGGGTCGATTTAACTCAATTCCGTCGTTGGTATAGTCAATCTGGTACGCCGGAATTAAACATAACAGATGAATATGATACCAATACTTTGACCTATCGCCTGCATATCAATCAAATGACTCCGCCAACTTTGGATCAAATGGATAAAGTCAATCTACATATTCCAGTTCGTGTTTCCCTGTATGACGAAGCAGGACAAGTGTGGCCATTGAAAGTGCAAGGTGTTGAATTAAGTTCCGATGTGCTGAATATTACACAATATGAACAGACTTTTGAATTTTCACCAGTATACAAAAAACCGGTTCCAGCATTATTAAACGAATTTTCTGCGCCGGTCAAATTAGAATTTCCTTATAGTAAACAACAGTTGATTACCTTAATGAAATTTGCGGAAAACGGTTTTATTCGTTGGGATGCTAGCCAGATGTTATTGGCTAATGAATTACGCCAAAATTTACAGCATTATCAACAAAATGAAACAATGCAACTTTCGGAGGAATTTATTCAGGCACTGCACTATTTGCTGGATAATTATAATCAAGATATTGAATTGACAGCATTAATTTTGGCATTGCCGAAAGAAACTGAGTTTGCAGAGTTATTCAAAACCATTGATCCATCAGGTATTCGTGCAGTGCATAGTTTTATGCAGAAAGAGATTGCTTCTACCTTGAAAGATCAACTATTGCGTTTATATAACTTTACACAGCAAGATGAATATCATATTGATCAGAAGAGTATCGCTTTACGTAGCTTCAATAATGTCTGTTTAAGTTATTTAGCCTTTACCGAATTAGGTAATACGTTAGTGTATAAACATTATACCCACACTAATAATATGACTGATACTTTGGCGGCATTATCTATGTCAACTCAAGCACAACTAGCTTGCCGTGATGAGTTATTGACAGATTTTGAGCAAAAATGGCAACACGATGGATTAGTGATGGATAAATGGTTTGCGTTGCAGGCAACTCGTCCGGATGAGGATGTGTTAGAAATTGTGCAGAATTTGATGAAACATCCAAGTTTTAATTTTAATAATCCGAATCGGTTACGTGCATTAGTAGGTAGTTTTTGTTCACAAAATCCAAGTGCATTCCACGCAATTGATGGTTCAGGCTATCGTTTCTTAGTTGATGTTTTGATTCGTTTAAATAGTTCAAATCCACAGGTGGCAGCACGTTTAATTGAACCATTAATTCGTTTGTCACGATATGACAATCAGCGACAAACCTTGATGAAGCGCGGTTTGGAACGTTTGAGAGAAGTAGAAAATCTTTCTCGTGATTTATTTGAGAAAATAGACAAGGCATTACAATAAACTAAAAGAGAGGCACTAGCCTCTCTTTTTCTATTAAAATATTACAGTTAACTATCCAGCGAGGTGTACGAGTATGTATCAAATAATCCGCAAAGCCCTATTTTCATTAGATGCGGAAAAAGCCCACGAATTAACAATTCATTTATTGGGGATGGTCGGTCGCAGTCCGGCAAAATGTTTGCTTGAGAAATATTTTCAAGTTACAGGAACACCAAAACAATGTATGGGAATTACTTTTAAAAATCCGATTGGATTAGCAGCAGGTGCAGATAAAAACGCTGAAGCAATTGACGGTTTCGGCACATTAGGTTTTGGTTTTATTGAGGTGGGAACGGTAACGCCATTACCTCAACCCGGTAATGCAAAACCTCGACAATTTCGTTTAATTTCTGCAGAAGGAATAATTAATCGAAACGGTTTTAATAACGATGGCGTGGATAAGGTAATCGAAAATATTAAGAGATCTCGCTATGACGGCGTATTGGGAATTAATATTGGTAAAAATACTTTTACACCTGTAGAAAAAGGACGAGATGATTATTTGCTCTGTTTAGAAAAAGTATATCCATATGCTGATTATATTACTGTCAATATTTCATCACCGAACTCTCCGGGATTGCGTCAATTACAATATGGCGAGTTATTGGAAGATTTATTAGGCGCATTAAAACAGAAACAAAAAATATTAGCAGCACAACAAAATAAATATGTTCCGATAGCTTTAAAAATTGCACCAGATTTAACAGAAGAAGAGTTGGTAGCGATTGCAGACAGTTTGCGCCGACATCAATTTGATGGCGTGATTGCGACCAATACTACTTTATCAAGAGATACGGTCGTCGGTTTAGCAAATGCCGATCAACAGGGCGGATTAAGCGGTAAACCGTTACAAGATTTAAGCACAAAAATTATTGCGCGTTTATATCAAGAATTAAAAGGTGATATTCCAATTATTGGCAGTGGCGGTATTGATAGTGTGGAAAATGCACAGCAAAAAATAGCGGCAGGTGCAGAATTATTGCAAATTTATTCCGGTTTAATTTATCACGGACCAAAATTGGTGCAGGAATTAGTAAAAAATATTGCATAATAAAAGAAATTTTAGAGAAAAGTGTTATTTAAATCGCACTTTTCTCTTTTTTTATCATATAATCAACAGCATTATTATTTTATTTTTAGGTAAGTTATTTCTATGGCATTCAATAATAAGTGTAAATGGAGCTATGACAGTGAACGTGATCGTCTCACTGCGATACTGCCTAATTATACGATTATTGAAACAACGCTGAATAAAGAGGTGTTGAATAGAGATGGAATGGGAAGCACTAGCTTTGAAGTGGATGACTTTGATTTGGTCAATCGCTTTATTGATGTTCTAGCGCCATTGCAATTATCGGAAGATATTTGTCATCAATTAGCTTATAGTGCCGTTGCCTGTCGCCATTTTTTATTACCTAAACAGCAACAAAATTGGTTTTTTAGTTTACTTGAACAATCTCAAATGCCGACAGACATTGGTTTGGCAAAATGTCTGATTTCGCAAAGTCAGATGTGGGCAACCTTGTTAGTTGCCGATATTGAAGAAAATATTGCCAGCGTGATTGTTTTAGATGAACAGATAAAATTACCGCATTCTCAACTTCAGTTCGGTGATGTTTTCCGGATTAATATTAATCGACTTGAATCGCTGATGATTGAAGTTTCCGCACCGCAAGCAATATTCCAACAGTACGCATAATTAAATTAAGAGCATAATGCAAAAGTTATCACAAATTTCTGCAACAAAAATTGATCTTCATTCCCACAGCAATGCTTCAGATGGCGTATTGTCGCCGACAGCACTCATTTCACGCGCCAAAGAACAAGGCGTTGAAGTGTTGGCATTGACCGATCACGATACGGTGGACGGCATTGCCGAAGCAAAAACGGCAGCTCAACAGCAACAGATTACCTTAATCAGCGGCGTTGAAATTTCGACCGTGTGGCAAGGCAAAACCATTCATATTGTCGGACTTGATTTTGATGAGACAGATCCGGCAATGACGGAGTTG
This sequence comes from Gallibacterium genomosp. 2, assembly GCF_000771895.1. Classification (NCBI taxonomy): domain Bacteria; kingdom Pseudomonadati; phylum Pseudomonadota; class Gammaproteobacteria; order Pasteurellales; family Pasteurellaceae; genus Gallibacterium; species Gallibacterium genomosp. 2. The sequence goes on along the minus strand of NZ_JPXY01000033.1, from coordinate 7,234 downwards.
TTACAGCGACAAGCGCAGTTGCGCTATGCCAGAGCGGTGGAAATTGGCGAAAGGTTTAAAAAATTTGGATTGGAAAATGCTTTTGCCGAAGCGCAGGCTTTGACCAGTGGTGAAGTAACACGAGCGCATTATGCACGTTATTTAGTCAATATCGGTATGGTAAGCAATGAAGGACAAGCCTTTAAGCGTTATCTTTCACAAGGAAAACCTTGCTATGTCAAAGCAAATTGGTGTGATATTCCGACCGCGATAGAGGTTATCCATCAAGCCGGCGGTATTGCGGTGGTGGCACATCCGATGCGTTATCAGATGACGAATAATAAAATCCGCACGCTGATTGAGGATTTCCAACAGTGGGGCGGTGATGCGGTCGAAATTGCCGGTGGTGTTGATCACAATCAGCAAAAAATGTTAATTCAGTGGTTGGACAAGTTATCACTGTCTGCTTCTGTCGGTTCAGACTTTCATTATCCGTGCGGTTGGATTGAATTAGGCAAAAACTTAACTATTCCTGAAAATGTTAAAACGGTTTGGCAACGATAGTGTAAATCTTTTGTGATTTTAAGATTGAATGCGTTATATAATAAGCCGTTTTTGTTGTCACAATACAGGAGAGTGTTATGAGCCAGTTTTTCTATATCCATCCGGACAATCCTCAACAACGTTTGATCAATCAGGCTGTCGATATTTTGCGTGACGGCGGTGTCATCGTTTATCCAACGGATTCCGGCTATGCGTTAGGTTGTATGCTCGGTGATAAACACGCAATGGATCGCATTATTCGCATTCGTAAATTGCCGGAAGGGCATAATTTTACTTTGGTGTGCAGTGATCTGTCGGAGTTATCCAATTATTCATTGGTGACCAATACCATTTATCGTTTGATCAAAAATAATACGCCGGGACGTTATACCTTTATTTTAACGGCAACTAAAGAGTTACCAAGACGTTTAATGACATCCAAACGTAAGACGATTGGTATTCGTGTGCCGGATAATAATATTGCGTTGGCATTATTGAAAACATTAGGTGAGCCGATTCTTTCCTGTTCATTGATGCTGCCGGGCGAGGAGTATTTCACCTTATCCGATCCGGAAGAAATTCGTAATTTGTTGGAAAATCAAGTGGATTTAATTATTCACGGCGGTTATCTTGGACAAGATCCGACCACAGTAGTTGATTTAACAGTTGAGCCGCCGGTGATTTTAAGAGAAGGCAGCGGCAGCATTGAACCTTTTATTTAATCATTAGACGTCTGTGAAGACGACAAGGAGATTTATGCAACTCAAGCAAGATGAGAAAAAAAACACAGGCAAAATTGTCGGTGAAAAATTACAAAAAGTATTGGCTCGTGCCGGAGTCGGATCGCGCCGTGAGGTGGAAACGATTATTGCCGCCGGGCGTGTGAGTGTGAACGGTAAAATTGCCTCACTAGGCGATCGTGTCGAAGTGAAAAACTATACCAAAATTCGTGTCGATGGTGAGCTGGTTTCATTAATTGCTGCGCGCAAAGATATTTGTCGCGTGTTGATGTATTACAAACCGGAAGGAGAACTTTGTACTCGTCACGATCCGGAAGGGCGTGCGACCGTTTTTGAGCGTTTGCCACAAATCAGCAATGCTCGTTGGGTGTCGGTTGGACGTTTGGATATTAATACTTCAGGCTTATTATTGTTTACTACCGATGGCGAATTGGCTAATCGTTTAATGCATCCGAGCAAAGAAGTTGAACGTGAATATTCAGTGCGTGTATTTGGTCACGTGACAGAGCAAATGTTGGCAAAACTGCGTAAAGGTGTGCAGTTGGAAGACGGTCCGGCAAGTTTTAAAAAGATTTCCGCACAAGGTGGGCAAGGAATGAATCAATGGTTTTCTGTAACCTTAACGGAAGGGCGGAATCGTGAAGTGCGCCGTTTATGGGAGTCGCAAGGTATTCAGGTGAGCCGATTAATTCGTACCCGTTACGGCAACATTGATTTGATGAAAGGTTTGCCGCGTGGCGGTTGGATTGAATTACCGTTAGAAAAAGTGAACTATTTGCGTCAATTAGTTGATTTACCGCTCGAAACGGAAAGCAAAGTGGATACTAAAAATTCACGTTCATTCAAATCAAACCAAATTCGTAAAGCGGTTAAACAACATTCACTTAAAAAACGTTATCAAACACGTTAAAGCAGTATTAAGGGAGGAAGAATGAAGTTACAGCAATTACGTTATATTGTTGAAATTGCAAATAATAATTTAAACATTACTGATGCGGCAAAGTCACTTTATACTTCCCAACCCGGTATTAGTAAACAGGTTAAATTGTTAGAAGATGAGCTGGGATTGCCAATTTTTGAGCGTAACGGTAAACATATTCAGAGTTTAACGCCGACCGGAGAAAAAATTATTGCGATTGCTCGTGAATTATTGGTGAAAGAGCAGAGCATTAAAGCGATTGCCGATGAGCATAAACGTCCGGATGTCGGTACTTTGCGTATCGCCACCACCAATACGCAAGCGCGCTATAAATTGCCGGAGGTGGTGAAAAAGTTTGTCAAACGTTATCCGGATGTGAGTTTGCATATTCATCAAGGTTCACCGCAACAAATTTATGAGTTGTTGCTTTCAGGTGAAATTGATTTGGCGATTATTACTGAAGCGCAATATCTATTTGAAGATGCGATTTTGTTGCCTTGTTATATGTGGAATCGTTCTGTGATTGTAAAGAAAGACCATCCATTAGTGGAAGTTGAACATTTAACCATAGAAGAGTTGGGGAAATATCCGCTCGTTACCTATATCTTCGGTTTTACTGGGCGTTCCGATCTTGATTATGCCTTTAATCGTGAGGGTATTTTGCCAAATACTGTTTTTACAGCAACAGACGCAGACGTGATCAAAACCTATGTACGTCTTGGTTTGGGTGTTGGCATTATGGCATCGATGGCTTATAGCGATCAGGATAGCGATTTGGTTGCAATTGATGCCAGCCATCTTTTCAAAGCCAGTATGACGCAAATTGCATTCAAAAAAGGCTCATTTTTACGCCGTTATACTTATGACTTTATTAATATTTTTGCACCACATCTAACACGCTCCCAAGTGGAAACTGCTGAACAGATTCGTGATAATGATATGATTCGCAAAATGTTTGATGACGTTGAGTTGGAATATCTTTAAATCTTATAGCAGCAAATTATGCAGAGAATTTTACTCTGCATAATTTTTTAATTTTCTCCTCCATTTGATTGTAAAATCCCTCCATTTTTGCAAAAAAGTGAGATCTTGATCTCAAAAAAAAATTATTTTGCTTGTTCTTAAGATGACATAAGAGTAAATTACACCCATTATGAAGTCTAACTTCTATTTTAATAAAATTACTGGAGTTTATATGTCAAATTTAAATCAACAAGAAATTTTGGCAGCAATTAAGCACGGTTTAATTGCTTCTTGTCAACCGGTCGATGATGGTCCAATGGATCATCCTGAAATTGTCGCTGCAATGGCGCAGGCTTCAGTGATTGGCGGTGCCGCTGGTTTACGTATTGAGGGGATTGATAATTTAAAAGCAACAAGACCAACCGTCAATGTACCAATTATTGGCATTGTTAAACGCGATTTGCCAGACAGTCCGGTGCGGATTACGCCATTTTTAGACGATATTGAAGAACTTGCAGCAGCAGGAGCAGATATCATCGCTTTTGACGGCACCTTTCGTACTCGCCCGACAACGATTGAAGAAACTGTGAAAAGAATTAAAGCATTGGGCAAACTTTCAATGGCAGATTGCTCTACTTTTGATGAGGGGATATTCTGCCAAAAATTAGGTGTTGATTTGATTGGTAGCACAATGTCCGGTTATACCGGTGGTGCCGTGCCGTCAGAGCCGGATTATCAATTAGTGATTGATCTGACAAAAGCCGGTTGCCGCGTGATGGCGGAAGGGCGTTACAACACACCTGAATTGGCGAAAAAAGCGATTGAAATCGGCGCGCATTCAGTTACGGTCGGATCAGCATTGACTCGTTTGGAACATATTGTCAGCTGGTTTGCGGATGCAGTCAAATCAGCAAAATAGGGAGAAACCTATGCAAGTTTTAGCGTTAGATATCGGTGGCACCAAAATTGCAACAGCGTTGGTTAATAATGGGACGGTAACTTGTCGCCGTCAAATCGCAACACCGACACAAAATGTGGTTGATGAGATGCATAAGGTCTTGGCGGAGATTGTACAGCAGTATCAAGGGCAATTTGACTGCGTGGCGGTTGCTTCCACCGGCATTATTAATAATGGCATCTTAACGGCATTAAATCCGAAAAATTTAGGCGGATTGGCAGAGTTTCCATTAAAAGAGAGCATTGCGCGTCATACCGATAAACCGATCGGTTTATTAAATGATGTACAGGCGGCGGCTTGTGCCGAATATAAAGAACAGAATGCTGATCAAGTGGAAAATTTTGTCTTTATTACCGTTTCTACCGGCGTTGGTGGTGGCATTATTTTACAACGACATTTATTAACGGAACCGAATGGTATAGCTGGTCATATTGGTCATACATTGGCTGACCCGAATGGACCGATTTGTGGTTGTGGCAGACAAGGTTGCGTGGAGGCAATTGCTTCCGGACGAGCAATTGAAGCAGCTACAAGCGTTTGGGAACGCCCTTGCTCACCCAAAGAGGTGTTTGAACGTTTTCGTCAACAAGATGAGAAAGCCACAGCTGTAGTACATCGATCAGCGAAAACTATTGCTAATTTGATCGCTGATTTAGTCATTGGGCTAGATATTCAAAAAGTAGTTATCGGTGGTAGTGTCGGCTTGGCAGAGGGTTATTTACCACTGGTGAAAAACTATTTACAACAACAACCTAAATTTTATCAATGTGCGGTTGAACAGGCATTTCACGGACAGGATGCCGGTTTGATCGGTGCAGCGTGGTGGGTTGAGCAGAATTTAACAACATTAAAATAAGGAACAGATATGTTTATTGGAGATTTAACAAAAGCGGAATATAAATTGAGTTTGCCAAAAGTGATTGCAGAGGCTTTGGATCATTTGCAGACACTTGATTTAGCAGGTTTGGAATTGGGTAAACATCATATTACCGATCAAATTTATATGAATGTAATGGAGTTTGATACTACCGATGCTAGCAGTAAACAAGCGGAAATTCATCGTCAATATTTAGATATTCAAGTTTTAATTAGCGGTAAAGAGGCAATTCAATGTAGCCCTGTTTATCCTGATTTATCACTTTATAGCGAATATGATGAAAAAGATGATTACCAATTAACACCGGATATTGACGCTAAAAGTGAAATTGTGTTGCGTCCGAAAATGTTTGCAATTTTTCTTCCTTATGAACCACATAAACCGGGCTGTAATGTCGAAGGTAAAGTGCAACATTTGAAAAAATTGGTGGTAAAAATTCCAGTTACCTTGCTTTAAAGTAAAGAGAGTTATTATGTCTGAAAGCGGAAAAATTCTTGATACGATTGGTGCATTGCAAACCAGTTTAACTAAAACGGAAAAGCGAATTGCAGCAGCGATTTTGGCTTCACCTAACTTATTAAGCCAGTCCTCCTTGTCGGAGGTTTCAGAACAACTCAATGTGGGTGAAGCAACTTTTATTCGATTTTGTCGCACACTCGGGTTTAAAGGTTATACCGATTTCAAATTAGAGCTTGCCATTGAATTGGCAACACAAGAAAAACAGAACCAAACCTTGTTGGATACAGAAGTATCGGAAGAGGATAATGCATTTGAAATTGCCAAAAAATTACAAACTGCATTAGTAAACGTAGTAGGGGAAACCATCAATTTGCTTGATTTTGATCAGTTGGATCAAGTGGTTAATGAGCTTCATAAAGCCAAACGTATTTTTTTGTTCGGTGTCGGTTCATCAGGCATTACCGCTGAAGATGTAAAACATAAATTAATGCGTATCGGATTGCAGGTGGATGCAACCACGAATAACCATTTTATGTACATGCAAGCATCTCTTATGAAAGCAGGAGATGTTGTAATAGGTATTAGTCACTCCGGTTATTCAGAAGAGATTATCCGCTCATTACGCATCGCTAAGAAAGCTGGTGCAAAAACGGTAGCTTTAACGCACAATTTACGTTCTCCAATTACTGAAGAGGCAGATTATGTCTTGATTAACGGTAATCGCCAGGGACAAATGCAAGGAGATTCAATTGGCACAAAAATTGCGCAATTATTTGTAATGGATTTGATTTATGCATTATTGGTGCGTAAAGAAGAACAAAAAGCGATTAAAGCGAAACAGAAAACCATTAATGTTATTTTGGAACAACGAATTAAATAACTCTGTTAATAAAGGAAAATTTTATGAAAAATTTAAAAGGTATCTTCAGTGCATTATTAGTTTCTTTTAATGTGGACGGCTCAATCAACGAAAAAGGTTTGCGAGAAATTATCCGTTACAACATTGATAAAATGAAAGTGAACGGTTTATATGTTGGTGGCAGCACCGGCGAAAACTTTATGCTTTCAACAGCTGAGAAAAAAGAGATTTTCCGCATCGCCAAAGATGAAGCGAAAGATGAGGTAGCATTAATCGCACAAGTTGGTAGCGTTAATTTACAAGAAGCGGTTGAATTAGGTAAATATGCAACTGAATTGGGTTACGATTCGCTTTCTGCGGTAACACCTTTCTATTACAAATTTAGTTTTGCTGAAATCAAAAACTATTACGACACCATTGTGGCTGAAACTGGTAATAATATGATTGTTTACTCGATTCCGTTCTTAACCGGCGTGAATATCGGCGTGGAACAGTTTGGTGAACTTTATAAAAATCCTAAAATTATCGGTGTAAAATTCACAGCTGGTGATTTTTATTTATTGGAACGCGTTCGTAAAGCTTATCCGAACCACCTTATCTGGGCTGGTTTTGATGAAATGATGCTTTCAGCGGCAGTATTAGGCGTGGACGGTGCAATCGGTAGTACCTTCAATGTCAATGGTGTGCGTGCAAGACAAATTTTTGAATTGGCTCAACAAGGTAAGATCGAAGAAGCTCGTCAAATTCAACACGTTACCAACGACTTGATCGAAGGCATTTTATCTAATGGACTTTATCTCACCATTAAAGAGTTGTTGAAATTGGACGGCGTGGATGCCGGTTATTGCCGTGAACCGATGACCAAAGAATTAACTCCGGAAAAAATCGCATTTGCGAAAGAGCTAAAAGAAAAATATCTTGCTTAATGGCATATAGG
>NZ_JPXY01000032.1:0-57745 GCF_000771895.1 Gallibacterium genomosp. 2 | reverse complement strand
TTTGTCCTATATGCCATTTTGGAAAAAAATACGAGTATAAGCGACAAGATGTTGCTGTTCCGATAGCCAGAGATGAAATGCGCATAGATCAATTTCATCCACTTCCTGATATGAACATTGTTGTTCAACGACAAAAACTGCCGTACGAGCCTGATAAATCTGAAAAAGCTCTCGTGTAGTCAATTGATTAAATGTTCTAACTTGTTGTTGCATAATGTTTTTACAAAAGTGGGCTGAAAAAGAAAAATAACCGCTCAAAAAAGCGTTGCCACAAAGGGCGCTGTTGCCATTGTTGATAATCGATGGTTTCAGTTTGCTGATAATAGTTGTGGTGTAGCTGCAAAATTTCTTTGGCAAAATCGCGATCTTCTACAATCATCATTACTTCAAAATTAAGCATAAAACTGCGAATATCCATATTAACGCTACCGACTAATGCTAATCGTTGATCAATCAAAATACTTTTAGTGTGTAATAATCCGCCTTTAAATCGATGAATTTTTACTCCAGCAGCTAATAAATTATCGAAAAGTGCGCGACTTGCCCATTGCACCATAGTTGAGTCATTCTTTTTCGGCAAAATAATATTCACTTCTACGCCACGTTGCGCTGCGATTTTTAAAGCATCCTCAATGCTTTGGTTTGGCACGAAGTAAGGTGAGGTGATTGTGATTGATTTTCTAGCAGAAAATATGGCTACTGAAAGTGTTTGCGACATTAAATCATCTGGGAAGCCGGGGCCTGTGGCAACAATTTGTACAGCGTGCGAATTGTCATTTTCAATCGGCAATAATGGGCAAAGTGCAAAAGCAAAAGGCTGCTGTTGCTCAGTTTCGATTTCCCAATCCCATGCGTGTAGATGATTAAGAATAGAGGAAACCGGCCCGTCAATTCTAACCATAATATCAATCCATTGCCCAACGTTAGCATCCTGTTTAAATTCACTTGGGTCAACCATATTCATACTGCCGGTATAGGCAATTTGATTATCGATCACTACAATTTTGCGATGTTGACGAAGATCAATACGCTCTAAAAACATTCGTAATGGATTAGCGTGTAATGCTTCTAAAAATTCGATTCCTTGGTCGCGTAATTGTTGGCAATGCTTACTCAAGAGAAAATCTCGACTACCTACAGAATCAAGTAGAATATGAATTTGCACACCACGTTGCTTAGCTTTTAATAATGCTTGTTCAACTTGAGTGATAAGCCCTCCACTTTGCCAAATATAAAAAGTCATATTGATAGAAAAATTAGCCTGCTCAATATCTTTAATAATACTTTGAATAATGGATTGTGGTGTTTGCAAAATATGTAGATCATTGCCAATAATACAAGGAATGTTTTGACGACGTTGACAAAGATCAAACAGTGATTTGTATCGTAATGCCTCTTTATTTTCGACAAGATTTTTATAATCTTTATATTGATTAAACCAAGCGACATATTTAGGTCTTAATTGGTGGAAAAGCTTAGCGCGATGCGAACCTAACTTGATTTCCCCAAAAATAAAGTAAGCAATGATGCCAACAATTGGCACGATATAAACAATTAATAACCACGATAAGGTAACCGACATTGCCTGCTGTTTGAATAACAGACGTAAAGTGATAGAAACTTGACAAATCCAGATAGTGATAGGAATAGTATATTGTAAAATAGTAATAATATCAGTGGTAATAATCATAACATCATCAATAACCTAATTAAGGAAACGTTATTTTAACAAAGAAAATCGACATCGCGATTTAATTTATGCGATGTCGATTGAATTAGATAATTTTGTCTGTTTTTTCAATAAACCACGCTGCGATAGCCATTACTAATACTAAACCGCAAAGAACCCAGATTTGTGGTAACCAGCTATGCCAAATACCATAGCTGTAACCGAATAATACCGGCCCACAGGCAGCTAAGAGATATCCTCCGGATTGAACAACCCCTGATAATCTAGCCGTATTGGTTGGTGAGGTAGTTTTTACAGATAGCATTGTTAAAAGATAAGGGAATAATGCACCACCTGCTAATCCGGTAAAAATATTGACAAATAGCCAATAGGTAATGCTTTGGTAATTTAATAACATCATCATTACGCCAAGTAAAGCGATTAACATAAAAAGTATAATAACGATTTGGCGTTTTTGGCTTGACCAACGGATAAAAGCAGTGGGTAAAAACAGCATTAATGGAATTGTTACCAACATAAAAACACCAAGCAAATAGCCGGTTGTGTTGGCAGACAGACCGGCCTGTTGCCCCATTGTCGGTAACCACGCCAACGTAGTATAGAAATAAAGCGATTGTAAGCCACCGAAAATCACGAAACACCATACATATTTATTTTTCCATAGCGTCGGATTATTTTGGTTTTTATTGTGCATGTCTAAATAATGGTTATGTTTGATATTAGGCAACCAAACCAACAATGCAATCAGCAAAATAGCAGAAAGTAGCAGAATCATAGTTTGCCAACTGTAAGCTGTAGTAATTGGCATTGCTAATGATGAGCCGATGATAGTGGCAAAGGTCATTGATAGAGAATAGAGTGAAGTGAGTTTGCCTAAGCGGTTTGGTTGATTCGCCATAATAGTGCTTGGTAACAGTACATTGAGTACTGCAATGCTGATACCGATTAGTACGGTGCCAGTAAAGAGCAGTGATAAAGAGAAAATTCTTAATGTAGAGCCAATTAACATTAAAACCAACGCCATTGCAAATAGTTTTTCTAAACCGAAGCGTTGACCGAGTTTTGCCGCAAAAGGCGAAACTAAAGCAAACATAATAAGTGGTAAGGTTGTTAGTATACCAAGTTGACTGATTGGAATAGAAAATTCAGTAGCAATTTCATGCAGAATAGGCGGAATAGCAGTAAATGGCATTCTTAGCACTACGCCAATCATCATAATGCCTAAAATTAAAAAAGTGGTATTTCTTTGTTTCATTTTTAATAAATTAGGAAATAGATTTTAAATCAAAAAGTAGAAATAACACGCCCTCAAAAATGAGGGCGTTAATTAAAAAGTTTATTGTTATATCACTTATTCAGCTGCTTTTAATTGTTGATAATAGTTTTCGTAATATTGAATTGCATCACCAACATCGTCTTGCCAATAACTGTTTTTCAATACATCTGCTGGTGGGTAGATGCTTGGATCTTCAGTAATTTCTTTTGGCAATAATTCTTTTGCTTTCAAGTTGGTTGTTGGGTAACCAATTTCGGTTGCCAAACGAGCAGCAACTTTAGGACTTAATAAATAGTTAATTAATTTATGTGCAGCATCAGGATTTTTAGATGTTTTAGGAATAGCTAAAGTGTCTACCCATAAAACCGGTCCTTCTTTTGGATAAACGGCATTGATAGGTGCATTTTCTTTTTTCGCAATACGAATAGAACCGTTCCACAATTGACCTAATTCAACTTCACCAGCGATAAATGAGTTTGCTGGATTATCGGAATTAAATGCCAATACATTCGGGCGGAGTTTTAATAACTCTTCGTATGCTTTTTTAATAATGGCTGGATCTTTAGTGTTTGGATCTTCACCAAGTTTTAATAAAGCGATGTTGAAGACTTCACGGGCATCATCCAATAACTGTACTTTACCTTTATATTCCGGTTTCCAAAGATCCGCCCAAGAGGTGAATTGTTCCGCTTTGTAGGTGTCAGTATTGAAAGCAATTTCAGGCGCGCCTAACAATTGAGGAAGAGAATATTTATTACCTGGATCATATGGTTTATCCAACATATTTGGATCAAGGTCTTTAATCACAGGTAATTTACTGTGATCTAAAGGTTGTAACATCCCTTCTTTTGCCATTTTGGATACAAAGTAATTTGATGGCGCAATGACATCATAAGTTGCACTATCACCCAAAGTTTTTAACTTAGCGTACATTGTTTCATTGGATTCAAGACTGGAAACATTAACTTTAATGCCAGTTTCTTTAGTAAAGTCATCCAACAAACCGTCAGGTACGTATTCTGTCCAAGTATAAAGGTAAACGGTGTCCGCATCAGCGTGAACAGCCGTATTGATACCAAGAGCAAGTGCGCTAATACCTAATAAAGTAGTGATTTTTTTCACAAAATTCTCCATTACAGTAGTGAGTTAATGCCATAGCTCGACCAATGCCAAGCGACTAAAAAATCTTACGATTTTTATTGGTACTTGAACAATGTGTAAATGTTTCAACTCATCAAACAGTGCATTAAATGGAACTCATTTGATGCACTATTCTGACTTCGAAGTGAGATTCACTTCTAGTGAAGCATTCTACCCGAAAGGGTGAAGAAGAGTTTCAATGAAACCACATTTAGACAAGGTAAGCTATTCTATAAAGTGTGGGCAAATAAGGCAACAACTAATACGGATAAATATAAATTAGTTATAGGGCAACCTTCATATGTTGCCCATCAAAAAAATGTTAGTCATCATGCCACTAGGTAATAATATTAACGTGCTTCTTTTTCTGCGGTTTTGAAAATATTATCTTTAATCACATTTTTAACTTCAGTAATTAATAACTTATGAATGGTATGTAATCTTGGTTTCTCTTTTGCAGTGAAAGGAACGGGGCGACAAAATTCCATCGTTTTAATGCCTAATCGTGCTGTAAGCAGACCGACACCAATACCTTGCGCGACACGTGCTGACAGCTTTGCAGTAAGATCTTGCGAAAGCCAATCCATTCCAATATCACGAATAACATCGGTTGCGCCGGCGAAAGCAATATTGAACAACACCATTCTGATTAAACGGATACGACTGAAATAACCCAATTTAACCCCATATAATGCTGCCAATTTGTTGATTAAACGTAGATGACGCCAAGCAACAAAAGCCATATCTACCAGTGCTAATGGACTAATTGCCACAATCATTGTTGCTTCAAGGGCTTGTTTATTAACAATTTTTTGCGCTTGCTGATCGAGTGGATGCAGAAATTCTTCACTGAAGAGTTTGAGCAATTCTGATGCGTTATAGCCTTGATTTGCATATTGCTGCCACTGTTGATATTGCGGTTGTTGTGGTGATATTTGCATATAGTTTAGTAATTGCTTCGTCAGCTTAGTACTATCTTCTGTGTTGCTGATCGGCGAATTAAGCTGCAAGTGTTGACTCTGTTGTTGTAATATTGCCAGCTTTTTGAGTTGTCGTAATTGACGAAATTCTTTGACTACGGCACTGACACCAAAGACAACAATGGCAGCAAAAACGAGTGCAAATGCGAAATTAATCCATTGGTGCTGCTGCCAAGCATCGACCAACCACTGAATTGCCTGCGCAATGGTTGCTGCGCCAAACAGGGCAACAGTGCCAATTAATCCTTTTTGCCACCAAGAAAGCGGACGCTGAATGGCTTGTTGTAATTGTTGCTCCATTTCACCCTCTTCCTGATATGCGCTTTGATCGAGTTCAACTTGGGTAGGGTGAAATTCTCGTTTTGTTTTTAGCTTTTTCGGCTGCGGTTCGCTGTCTTGGGGTTGAAATAGGTGTTTATTGTTCATTATGTTAATTTGTCTCCTAATAAATATTCTAAAACTGAATCAAGTCGTAAGTGTGGTAATGGCTCGCCTTCAAGCGCCGTTTGCGGTTCAAACTGATCAAATTCAAAAGCGGAATTTTTCCAGAAATCGGCAGTTGGTAGCCGTTGTGGCACTGATCCGGGAAAGAGTGTTACCGATTTTTTATCTATACTTCTAACGCCTTGAATGGCTTTAAATTGCTGTCCCTGTTCTTCGACAATCACTTGTTGTGTGGCACGAATCGCCGCAAATGCGGTGAAATCAATATCAATATGTGAAAATTGTAGATGCTCACCTTCTGACTGAACTAATTGTCGTAACAGACTGATCAAATTGGGAATTTGATCGGTTGTAATATGATCCGCTTTAGTTGCGGCAAACAACAATTTGTCGATTTTTGGCGAAAACAGACGGCTGAAAAAATTGCGTTGCCCGTAATGAAAACTTTGGAATAAAGCCCGTAATGCCATTTGCATATCAATAAACGCTTGATGGCTATGATTAAGCGCTGTTAGACAATCAGCCAGAATAATTTGACGATCAAAACGTGAAAAATGCTGTTGATAAAAGGCTTTAACGATTTGATCACGATAGTAGTAATAACGTTGTTGCAACACGGAAAAATAACTCTGTTTATTGCTATTTTTTTGTAGCTGTTGCCATTGTTGTTCGGAAAGATGAACTAATGGAAAAAATTGCAAAGCGATAGCTCCCTCCGCTTCTCCCGGAAGAATAAATCGACCCGGTTGAATAAAGTAGAAACCGGCAGATTTACATTGATGCAGATAGTCGGTGTAATCTTTGGCAAGTTGAGCTAAAAAGTGTTCATCTGCGACTTGTGTAAGATCGAGCTTTTGCAATTTTTCCAACCAAGGCTGAGCCAGTTGTTTTCGTTCTCCTTGCAACAGTTGGTGCATAGCTTGCGACCAATGTTGAAAATCTTGTGATAATAAAGGTAAATCAAGCAGCCATTCTCCGGGATAGTCAAAAATGTCCAGATACAATACGCCATTTGTTTTAATATGACGTAATAAACTTCGGCTATGTTGGTAATGAATTTCTAATCTGGTTTCACTTAATCCACGAGTTGATTGAGGCCATTGTGGTGGTGATTTTTGCAGTGATAGCAAATTATCTTCATATTCAAAACGGGGAAGCTCCCAATTTTTTTGAGTTAGGCGCTTAACACCTAAAATGCGGTGATGACGAGCAGCATTGAATAATGGCAATTGAGGGTGTTCTACCGTATTTAATGATAATAGTTGATTGATAAATCCGGTGATAAATGTAGTTTTCCCACTTTGGCTTAAGCCGGTTACCGCCAGACGTAAAGTTTGATCCAAGCTGCGTTCAATCAAATTATCTAGTTCGTTTTGTAACGTTTTTAGCATAATAGACTTAAATTTATTTAATTGTTGTTAGTGTAGCTGATTTTTTAGAAGTGAAAAAAGTATTTGTTGTGATATATAACGATGAATTGCGTTTTATCAAGAGAACGATTTTTAAGAAAGATTAAAGAAAAATACGTTTTAACATAATGTTAAAACGTATTTTCAAAAGGAGGTTTTTTTAATCAGATTAGCGATTTTCACCAAGTGGGACTTCTGCATCCGGTTCGTGAGTGATACGGTTACGTAAATCACGGCGGATAATTTCAATAGTCCAGAACCAGAAGATATGACCGACAAATTCTGAAACGTGTTCGTAGAATGGCCATTCTGCTACCGGTGGCGTTAAACCAAGCAAAGGGAAAGTAATATAGTGAACACAGATATCACAGATAATACCAGCCAATACACCTTGCCATAATTTGACTTTAGGGAAGCGTTCCGCAACTACACAATAAGCGATAGCAAAAACGAGAGAGAATATAATGTGAGTTACACCAATCCAGTTAAATGCTTGATCTGCAAAGGTAAATGCTGGTGCAGTCGGATCGATACCTAAATAATCTCTTAAGAAGACGTGCGGTGGATTTAAGAAAGCACGTGAACAAACCTCAAGTGCTTGAGACGGATCTTGACACGCTGCCACGAAAAGATCTAACGGGCTACGAGGTGGGAAAGGATGTTCTGCTCCCCATTTTACAAATGCTGAAATAATACCGGCAATGATACCGACAAAAATCGCCACACCATAACGACGGCGACTCGGTTCTGTTTGTTGAAATAGATTAATCATAAAAATTTCCTAATTTTATCAATAAGATATAGTGTTTTTTACTATTAGCTTTCATTTTGTTGAAATGATAACTGACGAAATGATAAAACAAAAAATATTTTATACAATAAAAAAATAATCAATAGGAGTTATTTGGTTAAAAATTACACCAATTTTATTAAAGCTAAATCGGTTTAGTGATGATTTTTTATAAATTAAGGAATAAAATTTATTCTGTTTGGAGTATTTTAATTAAGATTATGATATTTTTTGTATCTAGAATTAAAAACAAAGTATTGATTAAGATCGTGATTTTGATGATTTAATAGACTATTAACGATAATATCCTTTTACAAAGGAGCAATCGCTAGTTAATATGCTGGTTTGCTGAATTTAGATGAGAATAGATTAGTAAGTAAGCTGGTTTTTCAATGGCTTTGATTAAATATATTACAATTTTTATCTGCTTTATCTTCGTACAGACGGCATTTTCGGCACCAAGAGTTCCAAAAGAGGTGTTGAATAATGGTTTAGTTTATTGTACACACGATTTACCTGTGTCGTTGAATCCACAAACGGCAGAGATTGGTAGTCATACCAATATTGTTGCTGATCAGATATATAATAAATTATTTGAACTGACGGGAAATGATAATCAGGTCGTACCTTCGTTGGCAACTTCGTATCACATCTCAGCGGACGGTAAACATATTTTGATTAATTTACGTCGAGGTGTGAAATTTCACAGTACAGGTTGGTTTACGCCAACAAGAGATTTTAATGCGGAAGATGTTGTTTTTTCTTTAAATCGTATTTTAGGGAAAAATGACGGTATTTTGCCTGTGAATGATGATTTTGATGAGGAAAACAGTAAAATTTCGCAATATCAGTTGTTCAATGAGAAAGCAAAAAATAAACATTTCCCCTATTTTGAAAGTATTAAATTAAGGAATAAAATTAATTCGGTTGTCGCTTTAAATCCTTATCAAGTTCAGATTAATCTGGTTTCTCCAGATGCTTCAGTGCTTTCCCATCTTTCCGGACCTAATGCCGTGATTTTGTCGTATGAATATGCTCTACAACTCAATGCTGATGATAATTTGGCACAATTGGATATTTTGCCTATCGGTACTGGGTCTTATCAATTAAAGAGTTATTTTCGCGATAAAAATATTCGCTTAGTAAGAAATGATAGTTATTGGGGAGAAAAAGCGAATATTAAAAATATTGTCATTGATGTTTCAACAACAAAAACAGGACGCTTGGCAAGGTTTTTAAATGGTGAATGTGATATTGTCGCATTTCCAGATGCAAGCCAGCTCAAATTATTAAATGAACGTTTGCCTAGTGTGCAAATAAGTTCTTCCGATAGTATGAATTTATCTTTTTTAGCATTAAATATGAAGCGCCCAATTATGCAAAATATTGATGTAAGACGAGGGATAGCTTATGCAATTAATCGACCTCGGATTATTAAACATATTTTTTATGATACGGCTAAAATTGCACAAAGTATTATTCCGCAAATTTCGTGGGCTTCGCGTTTTAATGCGACTTCATTTGAATATAGTTATGATCCAATAAAGGCAAAATCATTATTATCTGATAAATTACTTAATCTCTCTCTTTGGGTAATTAATGAAGAGCAAGTTTATGATCCTAATCCAATCAAATTAGCAGAAATGATAAAATATGATTTGGAACAATTAGGTATAAAATTGAATGTAAAAGTAGTGTCTTATAATTTTCTTAAACAGAGTGTAGAGGATGGTACGGATAATTATGATATGATTTTAACAGGTTGGATTACAAATAATTTAGATCCGGATAGTTTCCTAAGACCAATATTAAGTTGTCCATCACAAAATACTATCTCTAATTTAAGTAATTGGTGTCATCCACCACTTGATGCATTATTAATTAGAGCATTGCAAACTAATGTACAGTTATTAAGAGCATTGGACTATGATATGGCACAGCAATTAATTATTAGACAAGTGCCGATTATCCCGATTGCTACAGTAAATAATGTATTAGTTTCAAATAATCGGGTAATAGGATTAAATATGACGTCATTTGGAAATATTCATTTTTCATCATTGTCTTTAAATGAGGGGAAAAAATGATTATTGCTTTGATTAGACGACTATTACTGATTTTTATCTCTTTAGTGATTTTATCAATATTAGCATATACCATTATGTTGAAAGATCCTCTTAATCAAGTCTTATTTGAAGGTTCAACCCTTCAAGGATATTTGCAGTATATTGAAAAATTAGCAAATGCAGATTTTGGTATTACATATATCGGTGGTGAACTCTTAAGAGATCAAATTTTATCTGTTTTACCTTCAACTTTAGAATTATGTATTGCTGCGATGATTTTGGCTTTGTTATTTGGAATTCCATTAGGGTTTATAGGAGCATTAAGTAATCGTTCTGTTAGTAAATTCATACGAGGTTTTTCTTCAGTAGGGCTATCTATTCCAGTTTATTGGATTGGTTTAATTTTATTATATTTGGCAGCAATTTATAATTGGGAAATTTCATCAGTTGGTCAATATAATGCATTATATGAAATTAAACCGGTAACCGGTTTTGCGATTATTGATGTTTGGTTTGTGGAAGAACCGTATAAAATTAAAATTGTGCAAAGTGTATTGCAACATTTGGTATTGCCGACATTGGTTTTAATGATTATGCCGATGATGGAGATTATCCGATTAACACAGCATAGGGCGGAGCAGGTTATTTCGGCCAATTATACTAAGACTGCTTTAACTCGTGGTTGGTCAAAATTTAAGATTCTTCGTGTTTATTTATTACGTAACACATTAGCACCTATATTGCCTTATATTATTCGTACATTTACTTTGACACTAGCAGCTTGTATGTTGATTGAAAATATTTTTAATTGGTCTGGCATAGGTCAGTGGTTAATTGCTGCACTTTCTGAACAGGATTATAATGCGGTAGCAAGTGGGGTTATTGTAATTGGAATAGTGGTATTATTTATTAATTTATTAGCAGATTTAAGTGAATTTATTTTAGATCCGTTTAAGAAAAAGGCTTGGTATGATTGAGCAGAGGGTAGAAGATTTCCGGAATACGAAAGCAAAAAAAGCAATTTGGAAAATATTCAGTAAAGATCGTATTGCTTTATTCAGTTTATTCTGTTTTTCCGGATTGGTAGTTATTGCTATTTTAGTACCATTTTTATCACCATATTCTCCGGATCAACAATTTATAGGTAATGAATTAATGCCACCATTTTGGGATAAAAGTGGTAATTTAGTTTTTTTATTGGGAACTGATGATATCGGACGAGATTTATTTAGTCGTATTCTATGGGGAGTTCATTATACATTCGGTTCTGCATTGATTATTGTGTTAGCAATTTTAATAATTGGTGGTGGTCTAGGGTTAATCATTGGAATTAATCAAGGGGTAAAATCTAGAACATTAAAATATCTTGGTGATGTATTTTTATCCATTCCAATTTTATTGGTCGCTATTATTATTGCGGCATTAATTAATAGTGGGTTAACCAATGCAATGTTGGCTATTTTTTTAGCTTTATTACCTCATTTTATTCATCAAATAGATAATGCTGTACAACAGGAATTACAAAAAGATTATGTATTATTACTTCGTTTGGAAGGTATTTCAAAATATATTTTATTAAAAGAAACTATTTTACCTAATATTTTTCCGGTTTTTGTTAGAGAGACAGCTAGAATATTTATTCTAGCAATTATGGATGTGAGTGCATTAAGCTTTATTTCTTTGGGAGCATCATCAACAATGCCGGAATGGGGAGCGATGATAAGAGATTCGGTTGATTTATTATATATTGCGCCTTGGGCGGTTGTGTTACCAGGAACTGCGATAATGTTTTCTATTTTGGTCATTAACGTATTAAGTAACAGCTTATTACGATCCTTCTATAAATATTATTCATAGGAGGGAGAAAATAATGGCTTTATTGGATATTCGTAATTTATGTATTGATCTTAAAACAGCAAATGGAAAAATTCGCATTGTTGATAATGTGAACTTAACTATTAATGAAGAAGATATTTATGCATTAGTTGGGGAATCGGGTTCAGGGAAAAGTTTAATTGCTAAAGTAATTTGTAATGCTGTAAAAGATGATTGGATTATTAGTGCGGATCGGTTCCGTTTTAATGATATTGAATTATTAAAACTTTCACCGGCAAAGAGACGTAAACTGGTTGGCAGAGAAATTTCACTAATTTATCAAGATCCTTTGACTTATCTCGACCCAAGTAAAACCATTGGAGATCAGCTGATTCAATCTATTCCAAATTGGACTTTCAAAGGCAAATGGTGGCGTTGGTTTGGTTGGAAAAAGCGGCGTGTTGTGGAATTGTTGCATCGTGTTGGTATTCGTGATCATAAAGATATTATGCGGAGTTATCCTAACGAAATTACGGAAGGTGAAGGACAAAAAGTGATGATCGCAATGGCAATTGCTAATCAGCCCCGTTTATTGATTGCTGATGAAGCAACAACCGCACTAGGAACTAATACACAAAGTCAAATTTACCGTCTTTTATTAGCAATGAATCAAAATCACGGTACTACGATTTTATTTTTAAGCAGTGATTTAGTTTCTGTCAGCGAATGGTGTGAAACAATTAATGTTTTGTATTGTGGTCAATCAGTGGAAAGTGGACCGAAAGAGATTATTATGAACTCGCCATTTCATCCATATACAATGGCGTTAATGAATTCCAATCCGGATTATAATATTCCGTTGGCGCCTAAAACCCAGCTTAATGCATTACCGGGAATGGTACCTTTATTAACGAATATTCCGATTGGTTGTCGTTTAGGGCCACGATGCCCATTCTCTCAACGTAAATGTGTAATAAAACCACCGTTGCGGAGATTAAAACAACACGAATATGCTTGTTATTATCCGTTAAATATTCGTGTTCATTCTGAAACAAAAGAGAAAGTGGAGCCGATTACGATCCAAGCAACATTAACTGGAAAAGAAGAGTAATAAGATGGGTGAAGTAGTATTACGCATTGAGAATTTGACTAAAACCTTCCCGACTAGCGGCAAATCCTTGTTTAATCGAGCTTTTGATGCAGTTAGAGATATTTCATTTCAATTGGAACAAAAGCAAACATTAGCAATTATTGGCGAAAACAGTTCAGGTAAATCAACTTTGGCAAAAATGATTATGGGCATTACCGAGCCAAGCCGAGGTGAAATTTATTTTAAAAATAAATTGCTGAAATTTGGTGACTATTCATTTCGTTCTAAACACATCCGTATGTTATTCCAAGATCCGAACTCAACATTTAATACACATTTAAATGTGGGACAGACATTAGATTTACCGTTAAGATTAGCAACACCTCTTTCGGAACGCGAGCGGAATCGGAAAATTTTTCATACATTACGTTTAGTCGGGTTATCACCGAATCATACCAATATTCGTTTCAGTGATTTAACGATCAGTCAAAAACAACGGGTAGCACTGGCAAGAACAGTAATTTTAGAGCCGGAAGTTATTATTGTCGATGATGCACTTAATTTTCTTGACTCTTTAGTACGCGCTCAATTAATTAATTTATTACTGAAATTACAGGAACAATTAGGTATCGCTTATATTTATATTGGGCAAAATATTGGAATTATTAAACATATTTCTGATCAATTATTAGTGTTGCAGGATGGGCAAATCATTGAATATGGAGATACATTAGAAGTAATTTCTGATCCACAGACCGAATATACCAAACGATTATTGCAACAATAAAGGCGTGCTAATTTGAACACGCCTTGATTTTTGGAATTAAAGTTTATTTATTTTCTGAATTTTGCTTAATAATTTCTACTGCTTTTTCAGGAAAATTAATATCGAGTTGATTAAATGGAATATCAATACCGGCAGCATCAAATTCCAATTTTACCTTTTCCATAATATCAAAATGCACACCCCAATAATCGGCAGTATTGACCCAAGGACGCACAAATAATTGCACACTACTTGCTGCTAATGCACCCACTGCAATTAATGGTGCAGGTTCTTTTAATACACGAGGTTCTTCTTGCAAACAACGAGCAATAATTTCTTTTGCTTTGGTAATATCCGATTCGTAAGAAATATCAAAAATAAAATCAATACGGCGAGTCGAATTTAAAGAATAATTGGTAATTTTTTGTGTGAAAATTTGATTATTCGGCACTAATACAGTTTTATTATCTCCAGTTCTTAGTTCCAGCATTAATAAACCAATTTGTGTTACTGTTCCGGAACCACTGGCAACTTCGATAAAGTCCCCTTTACGGAAAGGTTTAAATATTAAAATCATTACACCGGCAGCAAAATTTTGCAGTGAATTTTGTAGGGATAAACCGATAGCTAAACCGGCAGCACCAATTAATGCTACCAAAGAGGTAGTATTAATGCCTAGTTGAGAGAGTGATGCGATTACTACAATTAATAATAAAGCAAAATAGGCAATTGATCGAATAAATTCACTTAACATTTCGTCTTTTACTGTGCGAAGAATCATTGTTGCTAATAATTTACTAATAAATTTTGCTAGTCGCTTCCCAACCAAGAAAATAACGATAGCTAATAAAATTTTAATTGAATAAGGAACAATCCAGTCATTAAAAATATTAAGTAAATGTCGTTCATCTAATAATGAATGCCAATCAACATTTTGTAAATCTAAAGCATTGCTAACTTGATTGTTAACGTGTTCTGTATTTTGTGACATAGCTTCTCCTGTTAATTGATAAAAGGAAACTATTATAATGAGATAATTTAAAAAATTAAAGAATGAGATTTATAAGAAAATATGATTTTTAGTAATCATTATTATAATTTTTGTCAGTATGTCATTAGAAAATAGGTTTGATATTTAATAACTAAAAATAATTTTTATAATAATAAAGATGGAAAATTTCCCATCTTTATTTGATTTGATTAGAACATTGTTGTATCTTGGAATAATCCTACTTTTAGATCAGTCGCAGTATAAATAATACGACCGTCAACTTCTACTTCTCCGTCTGCTAATCCCATAATTAGTTTGCGGTTAATTACACGTTTTAAATGGATGCGATAAGTTACCTTTTGAGCAGTAGGCAAAATTTGTCCAGTGAATTTTACTTCACCTACTCCTAATGCTCGTCCTTTACCTTCACCACCGATCCACCCTAAGAAGAAACCGACTAATTGCCACATTGCATCTAAACCTAAGCAACCGGGCATCACAGGATCTCCAATAAAATGACAACCAAAAAATGGTAAATCTGGGCGAATATCAAGTTCAGCTTCAATGTAACCTTTGCCAAATCGACCTTTATATTCATCCATTTCGACAATACGATCCATCATTAACATTGATGGTGCTGGTAGTTGAGGTCCTTTTTCGCCGAATAATTCGCCCCGACCGGAGGCTAATAAATCTTCATAATTAAATGATTTCTGAGCGGTGAAATTTCTTTTTTGTGTACTTGTGTTAGGCATACTGATCTCCTGCGATATGCATAAAAATAGTTTTCTGAAAAGGGAAAATGAGATGTGAGCTATTTTAGCAAGGAAAAATACTTTTTAAAATAGCTTACATCTGTTAGCTGAATGGTCGGATCAGTTTTTGTTCGTTTTATGCTTTTTTCATCGCACTTAACCAGGAAAACCACTTTGAACAAGCTGATTTATGTTCTGATTTTTGTTCGATATTCTGCAAAATGAGCTGATTTAATGGACGATTATCGGCGTGATAAGTTTTATCCGGCATTTCGATTAAATCGCGTTGTAATAAAATTTGTAATGCTTGTGCCGCATCTTCCACAACCCAAAGGTGGAATTGTTGAGCTTTCACTGCAGCAATAACCTCTTGATTTAGGCTGAGCTGATTGCAGACAACGGCAGGAATAATGACTCCTTGGTTACCATTTAAACCACGTTGTTGGCAAATGGCAAAGAAACTTTCAATTTTCTGATTGACACCACCAACGGCGTGAACCAAGCCGAATTGATCGATAGCTCCTGTTACGGCGATATTTTGTGGTAACGGCAATTCGGCAAGCGCACTGACAAGCACACATAACATTGCTAATGAGGCACTGTCACCATCAATTTCAGTGTACGACTGTTCAAAAACCAGTGACGCAGAAAATGGAAGTTGGCTCGGTAGCTGCAAAATATTACTTAAACAAGATTGTGCAATCATCATTCCTTTACTGTGAATATTGCCAGCTAATTCATTTTTGCGATCAACATCGATAATTTCTCCACCTTCGCCGATTTGAACTAAACAACTAATGCGGGATGGTTCGCCAAAGCTATAAGGAACTCCCGGATATTCAATCACAGATAGACCGTTGATTTGTCCGACTTCCTCGCCGTCAGTATCAATGTAGACCTGTTCAGAAAGGATGCTTTGGCAACTGCGTTGTTGTAACAAATTGCGTTGATAACACTGCTGTTGATAGAACTGCTCCACCATTTCAGCATTAATGCTGTTATCGTTACTATTTGCTTGATAACTTAATGCACCTTTCAGAATAGTGATAAGCTGTGTTGGTGAATTGGCGATTAAATGCCGATCTTCACTTTCTCTGGTCAGCCATTGATAAATCCGATTAATGGCGGAAAGATCAAGATTACATTGCAACTCATTTTTTGCTAACTCAATAAGATAGCTTGCCCATTGCTGTTGTTGCTGTTCATCTTCAATCTCTGTATAAGCAGCGATTTCAGCATAATCTGCTAATTGATAAAGATCCGTCTGAAAAGTTTCAAATTCGGCAAGATTATCTCGACTGCCTACAATAATTAATTTTAATTTCAATGGCATTGGCGGAATAACGCAGGTTTGACGCTGTAAAATATCATCTAGTTGCCAATGAAATTGTTGCTGTTGCAGAATGCTTAATAAACGTTGCCAAAGGTCAAACTGTGAGAGTAATTGCGCGGCGGACAAAATGAGGATACCGCCGTTTATTTGGTGAATTAAGCCTGGTATCAGTTGGATTTTATTACTGTTAACCAGCTGTAACACTTGCCCAAAAAGATATTGCGGAGAGAGATAATCGGCACATTTCACCCAATAACGTTGAGCAAAGTTATCTTGCACGGATTGTGCCGGACGCATCTCAATTGTCGGAAAATCATTGGCATCAGGCTGCTTAAATTGGTAATGCACGCCATTCACCGTTACAGGTTTATCAGCAAAATAATGCTCTATTAAATAGTGTTGCAGTCTTAGCAAATCGACAAACTGCTCTTCGCCTTTTAGCACTAAAATTGCATTGCTATTTTGTGCTAGCCAATTATCAATAGCGGCAGTGGCTCTTGGCTGAAGATCCCAAAAAGTTTGTTGCGGCTCTACAGATTGTTGAGAAAAAGAGAAAGTAGGTGCCAATGCTTGCCATTTTAGTTTTAATAAATCCATAATCGTTCTCATAATAAATTTAACCGGCAAATTATACACAAAAGTACTTATAACTTCTTTCTTGATTAAGTGTTCCGCTGAAAAATCCTACAATAGACAGAATCATTCTAAATTGATACTGCGAATGTATTTTCTTTTTGCTAAACTCTAACAACTTTTGTTGGAAGAATAGGGATAATATATGCAACAAATTATTGAGGTAAACGGGCAGAATCTGGCAGAAGTGTTGGATATGGGCAAAACACACCCATTGGCATTTCTGTTTTATGTGGCTTCAGATCGCACTTCGCTTGATTTTGTCGCTACAATGGAGCGACTTGCTGCAAAATATGCGGAGCAGTTCATTCTGGCGAAGGTTAATTGTGAAACGGAACAGATGATTGCTGCGCAATTTCGTATTCAAGCGCTGCCTACCACCTATCTTTTTAAAGATGGCGCACCGGTGGATGGTTTTCAAGGTATGTTACCAGAGGCGGAATTGGAACAACGTTTGCAAGTAATCTTGCCGAAAGAGGACGAAATCAAATTTAATCAAGCGTTGGATTATTTAGCAGTAGAAAATTATGAGCAAGCATTACCACTGTTAAAACAGGCGTGGGAACTTTCCGATAAGAAAAACAGTGAGGTTGCGCTGTTATATGCTGAAACCTATATTGCAATGAAAAAGGTTGAGCCGGCACAGGAAATTCTTAATCAGATTCCATTACAAGATAGGGATAGTCGTTGGCAAGGTTTGCAATCACAAATCGAATTATTAATTCAAGCGGCAGATACACCGGAAATTCAGCAGTTACAGCAGGATTATCAAAAAAATCCGACAGCGGAAATTGCGATTAAATTAGCGGTACAACTGCATCAAGCGAATCGTAATGAAGAAGCATTGAATTTGTTATTATCAATTTTACAAAAAGATCTAAATGCTGAAGAGGGAGAGGTTAAACGTCAATATTTGGCGATTTTATCCGCTTTAGGCAATAGTGATCCGTTAACGAATAAATATCGTCGGTTAGTATATTCATTGTTGTATTAACGGTGTTTTTGTAAGAACAAGAGTAGAGGCAAAAAATGGAAACAAAACATAGTAAATTATTAATTTTAGGTTCCGGCCCAGCAGGTTACACTGCTGCAATTTATGCGGCGCGTGCAAATTTAAAACCAGTATTGGTAACCGGTTTACAACAAGGTGGACAATTAACTACAACCAATGAAATTGAAAATTGGCCAGGTGATGCAGGTGAAACCACAGGCCCCGAATTAATGCAAAGAATGTTGGAACACGCTGAAAAATTTGAAGCAGAAATTGTGTTCGATCATATTAATAAAGTTGATCTCGCCAAGCGTCCATTCACTTTATATGGTGATAGCCAAACATTTACTTGTGATGCCCTAATTATTGCTACTGGAGCATCGGCAAAATATTTAGGCTTGCCATCGGAAGAGAATTATAAAGGTCGCGGTGTATCAGCTTGTGCTACTTGTGATGGTTTCTTCTATCGCAATAAGCCGGTAGCTGTGATTGGTGGTGGTAATACTGCTGTAGAAGAGGCGTTATATTTAGCTAATATTGCGTCCACTGTACATTTAGTGCATCGTCGTGATGAATTTCGTAGCGAAAAAATTCTCTTGGATCGTCTAATGAAGAAGGTGGAAGAAGGGAAAATCGTGTTGCACACTAATCGTACTTTAGCGGAGGTTTGTGGGGACAATATGGGGGTTACTTACTTACAGTTAAAAGACACACAATCTGAACAACAAGAAACTTTGAGTGTAGATGGTGTTTTTGTAGCGATTGGTCACGCACCGAATACCGATATTTTTGCTGGTCAATTAGCGTTAAATAATGGTTATATTGTGGTGAAATCAGGCTTACAAGGCAATGCAACTGCTACTTCCGTTGAGGGGGTATTTGCTGCCGGCGATGTGATGGATCAACATTATCGTCAAGCAATTACTTCAGCGGGAACCGGATGTATGGCAGCGTTGGATGCTGAACGTTATCTTGATGCACAATCAGCGAAAGGTGCTTAATGATGTTATTCCTCTCAATCTTTTGAGGGGATTTTGTTTCTCTTTTTGTCTTTAAACCGTTATGGAAAAATCACGCCAAAAACAATTACAAAACTGGTTAAAACAGCAAAATAAACTGATTCGCAAGCCTTTAAGACTAAACCTTCTATTTGCGATTATTTCAACAATTCTCTTAGTTGTTCAAACTTGGTTATTAGCAGGATTACTGCACGATCTCATCATTGCGCAGTTGCCACGAGAACAGCTGCTGCCTTCATTTATTGCTTTGCCGATTATTTTTTTTGTCAGGGCTGGGTTGCTTTACGCGCGAGAGAAAGTCGGTTTTTACAGCGGACAACGGTTGCGTCGGCATTTACGCCAACAGATTTTAACTAAATTGCAGCAAGTCGGTCCGGCCACATTGTCTTATAAGCCGGTAGGTAGCTGGGCAACGTTGGCATTGGAACAGGTAGAGAATTTGCATAACTTTTATGCGCGTTATTTGCCTCAGCAATATTTGGCAGGGGCGGCACCATTGATTTTATTAATTGCTATTTTCCCGGTAAATTGGGCAGCAGGCTTGATTTTATTGTTGACCGCGCCGTTGATTCCAATTTTTATGGCGTTGGTCGGCATTAAGGCGGCGGAAGCAAATCAGCGTAATATCACTACACTTTCCCGTCTGAGCGGTCAGTTTTTGGATCGTTTACAAGGATTGGAAAATTTGCGTATTTTTAACCGCACACAACAACAGACGGAACAAATCGAAGACAGTACTGAAGATTTTCGTGAAACAACGATGGATGTGCTGAAAATCGCTTTTCTCTCATCAGCAGTACTTGAATTTTTCACTTCAATTTCAATTGCTTTGACAGCGGTTTATTTCGGGTTTAGTTATTTAGGTCAAATCGAATTCGGTAGTTATGATACGGGGGTAACATTGTTTGCAGGCTTTTTCTGCTTGATTTTAGCTCCGGAGTTTTATCAACCATTGCGTGATCTCGGCACTTATTATCACGACAAAGCGGCTGCAATTGGGGCAGCAGATACAATAGAAGAGTTCCTTACTCAGGATTTTTTAATCGCACAGCAAGGAAATGAAACAATTAATAGCAACACGATTCATATCGAAGCAAAAGCGTTAGAGGTGTTGTCGGCGACAGGTAAGGCACTGACCAAACCATTAACTTTCACCATTAATGCAGGTGAAAATATCGCATTGGTAGGGCAAAGTGGGGCTGGAAAAACCTCATTGATGAATGTGTTATTGGGATTTTTACCTTATCGAGGAAGTTTATTGATTAATGGTATTGAACTGAATCAACTGGATTTGAATGTGTGGCGACAAAAACTGGCTTGGGTTGGGCAAAATCCATTGTTGTTGCAAGGCACAATTCGTGAAAATTTATGTCTTGCTAATCAGAATGCTAGCAATGAACAACTCAAATCTGCTTTGCAACAGGCTTATGTTGAAGAACTGATCCCTTTATTGGATAAACCATTACAGGATGGTGGTTTTGGGGTATCAGTTGGGCAAGCACAACGTTTAGCGGTGGCAAGAGCGTTATTGAAGCAGGATACGCCATTATTGCTATTGGACGAGCCGACCGCCAGTTTGGATGCCCGTTCTGAGAATCAGGTGTTGAACAGTTTGCAACAATTAAGCAAAGCGAAAACTGCATTAATGATCACCCATCGCATTGAGGATTTGAAACAATCCGATAGTATTTTAGTGATGCAAGCAGGGGAAATTGTGCAACAGGGACAATTTACTCAGTTACAACATCAAGGATTTTTTGCTGAATTGTTGGCACAACGACAAACGGAAGTGAATTAAGGATAAAGTGATGCGATCATTATTACCATTTTTAGCGATGTTTAAACATTCACCGGCACGTTTGGTGTTAGGCATTATTTTGATGTTGACCGGTTTGGCAGCGAGTATTGGTTTATTAACCCTTTCCGGTTGGTTCTTAGCAGCAGCGGCTATTGCCGGGGTGTCGTTAATGTTCAATTTTTTCTATCCTTCTGCTGGAGTAAGAGGATTGGCGATCGGACGCACGGTGGCACGTTATTTTGAGAAAATAGTAACCCACGATGTGACCTTTGAGATTTTAGCGAAATTGCGCGTAATGATTTTTTCCAAAATTATTCCGTTAAGTCCGGCAGTGTTGAGTCGTTATCGTAATAGCGAATTATTGAATCGGTTAGTAGCGGATGTGGATACGCTGGATACCCTTTATTTACGGTTGTTTGCACCGTTCGTCAGTGCAGTTTTGATGATTCTTTTTATCGGCATTGGCTTAAGTTTTCTCGATAAAACTATTGCCTGTTTCATTGCAAGCACGCTTTTATTGTTATTAGTGGTGCTACCAACAATTTTTTATCGTTTGGGCAGAAAGTTCGGGGCAAAATTGACGGCAAGCCGGGCGCAATATCGTAATCAATTTGTTGAATATATCCAAGCTCAAGCTGAACTATTGCTGTTTAATGCTAGCGATAATTTAAAACAACAATTAGCAACAACAGAAAAAAATTGGTTGCAATATCAACAAAAAGAGGCTCAGCTATCAGGGGCTTCCAGTGCAATTTTGTTGTTTGTTAATGGATTAATTATTGTATGTACTTTATGGATGGCAGCAACAACTCAAATGGGTAATGATGAATTTAAATTGGCATTGATTGCATTGGTCACTTTTTCTGCGTTAGCCTCGTTTGAAATTTTAATGCCGATTGGCGCTGCATTCTTACACTTAGGTCAGGTTATTGCTTCGGCGGAACGTGTAAATGATATTATTACGCAGCAGCCATTAGTCACATTTGACGGCAAACTTGAACAAATCAACCTAAGCAACACAGATAAATTATTAACATTTCAAGATGTTCATTTTTATTATCCAGATCGAAAAGAAAAGGTGTTATCACAGATTAATCTCACTTTCGTAATAAAACAAAAAATTGCTATTTTGGGGAAAACAGGTAGTGGTAAATCGACATTATTGCAGCTCCTTATTCGTAATTATGATCCAACACAAGGGCAAATTTTGTTGGCGGGTGAACCGATAGCCACTTATAGCGAGCAAATATTGCGTTCAACGATGATCCTGCTGACACAGCGTGTTCATATTTTTAGTGATACATTACGTCAAAATTTGTTATTGGCAAACCCTAATGCCGATGATCAAAAGCTTAATGAGGTGATTAGGCAAGTGGGGTTAGAGTATCTGCTTGAACAGGAACAGGGGCTAGATAGTTGGCTGGGTGATGGTGGCAGAACTTTATCGGGTGGTGAACAACGCCGTTTAGGTATTGCACGAGTTTTATTATCATCTGCCCCGATAATTTTATTAGATGAACCAACGGAGGGCTTGGATCGTGAAACGGAACGTCATATTCTCGCTTTGTTATTGCAACATTGTCGAGATAAAACATTGATTATGGTTACTCATCGATTAAGTGGTTTGGATCAATTTGATCAACTTGTGGTTATGGATAATGCTCAAGTGGTTGAGCAAGGTGATTTTCAAACGTTGGCAAGTCATCAGGAAACTATTTTTTATAAATTATTAAATAGAATTAGTGAACATTAAATAATGAAAGGTGCGTGTAAACGCACTTTTTTGTCTCTAGGAGTTCTGATATGAAACAAAAAGATTATCTTACTTCTTCTAATTTACAGACGATTTTGCATTCTAAACGGGCTAATCTTTATTAAGTTTGCTGCTGAATAAGCAGAATAGAGAACGGTGTAGATCAAAAAAGCTGCACCTTTTTTATTGGTACAGCAATAGGAAAGTATTCGGTTCTTATTATTCTAAGCGTTCGCCGTGAGAAACGAGGTCTAAACCTTGGCGTTCTTCATCGGTTGAAACGCGGATGTCTGTAAATTTGCTCATTACCCAAAGGATGATGACAGACATTACACTACTGTAGATTAAAGTAATTACGACACTTTCTACTTGAGCCAATACGCTGGCATCGCCGCCGGTAATATCGGTTGAAACAAAGACACCTGTCAATACCGCACCTACAATACCGCCGATACCGTGAATCCCGAATGCATCGAGTGAATCATCATAGCCTAATTTGTATTTAATTTTGGTGACTGCCACGAAGCAGAATACACTGGTAATTAAGCCGATTAACACTGCACTTTGTGCGGAGACGAAACCTGCTGCCGGGGTAATACCAACTAATCCTGCCACTGCGCCGGATGCCAAACCTAATGCGGACGGTTTATGTTTGCTGATTACTTCGCAAAGCATCCAAGTTAATGCGGCAACTGCGGCAGCAATTTGTGTGGTGGCTAATGCCATTCCGGCACGGCTGTCGGCAGCAAGGGCAGAACCAGCGTTAAAACCGAACCAACCAATCCAAAGCATCGCACAACCGATTAAGGTTAATGTAAGGTTGTATGGAGGCATTGCATCTTTGCCATAACCAATGCGTTTATCGATAAAAATTGCAGCACATAATCCGGCAACACCGGCGTTAATATGGATAACGGTTCCACCTGCATAGTCGAGAACGCCATCTTCCGCTAACCAACCGCCGATACTCCATACCCAGTGGGCAGTCGGGACGTAAACCAATAATGTCCAAATTCCAACAAAAAATAAAACTGCACTGAATTTAATTCTTTCAGCAAAAGCACCAGTAATAATCGCACCGGCAATAATTGCGAACGCCATTTGGAATACCATAAATACTGATTCTGGAATCGAAGCGGCATCCGGATAAATAGTGAGTTTTTCTTGTTCAGTAAAAACATTCAATCTGTTTAAGAATAGGCGATCTAAGCCACCAATAAAGGCGTTGTTCGGTGTAAAGGCTAAACTGTATCCGCAGACTAACCAAATCACTGCTACTAAGCAGCAAACAGCGAAACTTTGTACCATTGTGGCAAGGATATTTTTCTTACGAACCATTCCGGCATAAAAGAGTGCTAACCCCGGAATAGTCATAAATAGCACTAAAATGGCGGCTAACATAACCCAAGCGGTATCTCCGGCACTGATGGCGGAGATTGGTTGTATCCAATCAGTAAGTTCTGCGTGAGCCGTGATTGGCAGGAATGCTAATAACCAACGATATTTTTTCATTTTCATTTCCCCTAAGTGTGTTGTGTTTGCATTATTGAATGAATTTAGAGTGCATCATCTCCGGTTTCTCGTGTGCGAATACGGACAACTTGTTCAAGTGGCAATACAAAAATTTTGCCATCGCCGATACGACCGGTTTGGGCGGCTTCCACAATGGTTTCAATCACGTTTTCCACTAAATCATCGCCGACAGCAATATCGATCTGAATTTTTGGTAAAAAGTCGATGGTATATTCGCTGCCACGATAAATTTCAGTATGCCCTTTTTGGCGACCGAAACCTTTGACTTCACTAACCGTGATACCGTGTACACCAATGTCGGTCAAGGCTTCACGAACTTCATCCAAACGGAACGGTTGAATAATTGCACTAACGAGTTTCATAACTTTCTCCTGTATGTTTTTATAAGAATCTATGTGATAATCGTGGTTTTTCTAATAAAATCTAATTTTAATTAGATATTTTTTATTAAAATCTGTTTTTATTTAAATTTTTTATAGATAATAAAATCAAAAATTGGATGATATCAAATAATTTTTTGTAATTTTTATAAAAAATTAAGATATTACGATTTTTTTTGTTTAATCCTTATCAGATCTGTTTAAAAGATATGTTTTTATTAAAAATATGGTTTTTAAGTTGAAAACGTTATAGATTAGTGCCGATATAGGAGAAAAAAGAGGAAAAGCAAAATGAATCAAGTGCAAAAAATTACCCTATTCCCAATTAAATCGACACAGCCCTATTTTGTGCAACAAGCGTATGTACAGCCGCACGGTTTGAATTTTGATCGTGAATTTATGTTGACGGATGTTAATGGAAAATTTATTACTGCGCGTAAGCACGGTGCCTTATATCAACTTTCTGCATTTCCGGTGGCTCAAGGGTTGATTGTGCGTCATTGTGATGGTTCGCAAATTGTAGTGCGTTATCGTGATTTTAATGTGCAGGAAAGTTGTGAAGTGTGGGGAACGCATTTCCCTTCATTTGTTGCGCCGGCGAATATTAATCGTTGGTTTAGCGAAAAACTGCAGGAAGAGGTGGTATTACGTTGGTTAGGGGAAGTGGATCAACGTTTTGTGAAAAAAATGCCTGAAAACAGTGTTTCATTCGCGGATGGTTACCCATTGTTGTTGGCTACTCAACGTTCTTTTGATGCGGTACAGGCAGCGTGCCCAACAGCAATTAGTATTGATCAATTTCGTGCTAATTTGGTGGTAACGGGCGAGGAGGCATTTGCTGAAGAGCAGTGGTTAAAAATTAAGATTGGTGAAGTGGAATTTTTCCACGCCAAGCCATCATCTCGTTGCATTTTAACAACCAGAAATTTGCAAAGTGGAGAATTGGATGCAAAATGCGAGCCTTTCCGTACTTTAAAGAAAATGCATACCAATGCTGATGGTGAGCCGTTATTTGGTATTAATTTGGTGCCGTTGAATAGTGGCGTAGTGCGAGTCGGGGATAAAGTGACAGTGTTACAATATCGTGCAGAATAAAATGTTTGTAAAAGAAATGTTAAAGGATTAAGATAAAATCATACTTTCCTAAATCCTAAAATGATACAGCATTATGATTACACTCCGTTCTCGAGAATTCTATTTTGCCAGTGCAGCACTGGCATTCTCTTCTTTCTTAGTGTTCTGTAATTTATATTCAGTACAACCGATTCTGGCAGAGTTTGCGAAAACTTATCAGGTGTCGATTACTCTGTCGAATTGGATCTTTGCCGGTGCTTCATTAGGGTTAAGTTTGAGTTTAATTCCGTGGGCTTTATTGGCGGATCGTTTCGGACGGCGACTAATGATGATGATTAGCCTAATTTTAACGGCGATTTTGGGCATCATTCTTTATTTTGCTGATAGTGTCAGTAGTTGGATCACATTGCGTGTTATTCAAGGGGTAACCTTAGGCGGATTGCCGGCAGTTGCGGTGGCTTATATTAGTGAGGAATTTGAACCGCGTTCGATTACTTCGGTTGTCGGTTCATATATCGCTGCGAACTCATTAGGCGGCATTTCAGGGCGTTTATTGGGCGGGTTTCTTGCTGATCATTTCGGGCTGAATATGCCGATGCTGTTTTGCGGAATATTGGCGGTTATCGGCGCACTGCTGATTATTTATTGTTTACCTAAAGAGCAGCATTTCCAAAAGCAAACATTAGAATTTACGAATTTAAAAAATAATTTGTGCGGACATATCCGTAATCCGAAATTATGGCGAACATTTTTTATTGGAGGGTTAGGGTTCGGTGTCTTTATCAATCTGTATTCTGTAGTGAGTTTACGTCTGCTAAGCGAACCTTATAATTTTTCGACCACACAAGTTTCTTTGCTTTTCTTATGCTATTTAAGCGGCACCTTTGCCGCCAGTTTGACCGGAAAATTAACACAACGTTATTCCTCTTTACAAGGAATGTTTTTTGGCTGGTGCGTGTTGATTGTTGGGGTGTTATGGTTGTTGGTGTCATCATTGCCATTAATTATTATGGGGTTATTAATCTGTAGCGTTGGTTTTTTTACAACACACGCATTGGCAAGCGGTTGGGTCGGCAAACAGGCTAAACAGGCAAGAGCATTAGCCTCAGCGTTATATCTCTCGTTTTATTATTTCGGCTCAAGTGTTGTCGGCTTTTATCTGATTTTCTTATGGCGACATTTTGCTTGGCAGAGTGTTATTTTAGGTTCACTGGTGTTGCTAGCCTTTATTCCGTTATGTATCTGGGGAATGCGTCAGGTAGAATTGCAACAACGCCGAAAATAATTTTCCTTTTATCTAAAAATATCCCAACGCAAGTTCCAATTAAATTTCTTTCTTGCGTTGGGTTAGCTTACTTACTGGCAAATTTGTTTAATTGAAGCTCGTTTGTATTTTTTCTTCCTATTCTAGTTCTACTATAAGCGATCTTTAAAAGCATCTCTGATAGCAATCACTTTATCTATTACTTTATTTATAAGTTCATCATAGTTTTTATGATTATTAAAATCTAATCCATCAATATAGTAAATAATTCTAGAAGCTTTTTTATCATCTAATCTTTGCCAATCCATATTAAATCCTAATTCATTTTGTATTGATTCGGATTCAGAGTACAGCTTGTTGAAAAGTTTTTTATTATCATTTATATAAACTGCTATCCCAATGCTGTTTGTTTTATTTACTAATGTAATAGATATATGTGCCTCACTTGTACCAAGAGCAACATTATACCAATGATCTGTTGTTGCTTTTCTTATATTAAAAGGTTTATTCCTTGAAGCTACAATTTCATTAAATTTATTCCAAAAGTTAAATCTTTCGGATTGAGCTTTGCTTAATTCTCCATTATCTACGCCCACATTTGTTACCTTGACAAAATCATTAGGTTTTTCTACAACCACAAATTGAGGTGCTGGCAAAGAATCTCCTATTCTAAATGCACGTATTTCTATTAGAAAAAAGGAAATATCTGTAGTTGTCTTATTATTTAGCCACTCTATCGCACTTCTGTGTTCTTCTCTTGCTTCTTTAACAATCCAAATTACTACATTTGCATCTAACCCAGAAGCATACGTTATAATTTTTCCTAAATGGTCATGGTTGGTCGTTTCCAACTGATTTTCAATGATAACCTTAATTTCTGTAGTTTCATCTTTTGCAACTAAATCACAGCGATATGAACCAACAAAAACCTCTTTATTTATATCAGTCAATGTTAATCCTACTTTATTACTTAGCATTTCTATATTTTCTTCTTTGGCAAGCCATTCAGAAAAATCATACTGTTCGTGCTTCCATAGTTCTCTAATGTCAACTTCCTCTAATTTTCCTAACTTCAATTTATTCACCTTATTCACCATCCTTTCTTTAAATATTTTTCAATAGATCTGTTATTTGGTTTGTTTCTTTTGCTTTCATATCATTTTCACGCTACATTTCCAAATTTTTTTATCACTCTTGGCAATTGAAGGACATAAAAAGACCGTAACGACTAAGCTACGGTCTAATTTTTATTTTACTTTGTAAAGTCATTGTCGATGAAATAGCTTCTATTCCCACTCAATCGTTGCAGGAGGTTTTCCGCTGACATCATAGACTACACGGGAAATGCCATCTACTTCATTAATAATACGGTTGGAGATTTTACCGATCAAATCATAAGGTAAATGAGCCCAATGTGCTGTCATAAAATCAATAGTTTCTACCGCACGCAAGGAAACAACCCAATCATATTTACGTCCATCTCCCATTACACCAACGGATTTGACTGGTAAAAATACGGTAAACGCTTGGCTAACTTTATAGTACCAACCCGAATTGTAAAGTTCTTCGATAAAGATTGCATCGGCACGACGAAGTAAATCGCAATATTCTTTTTTCACTTCACCAAGTACACGTACACCTAACCCCGGACCTGGGAATGGATGACGATTGAGCATTTCAGCAGGCAAACCAAGTGCTAAACCGATTTTACGCACTTCGTCTTTGAACAATTCGCGTAATGGTTCAACTAAACCTAGTTTCATATAATCAGGCAAGCCCCCCACATTGTGGTGAGATTTGATAACGTGTGCTTTTCCGGTTTTGCTAGCAGCGGATTCGATTACATCAGGGTAAATAGTGCCTTGTGCCAACCATTTTACGCTAGTTAATTTCTTAGATTCATCATCGAAAACCTCAACGAATACTTTACCGATTGTTTTTCGTTTTGCTTCCGGATCATCAATACCTTTTAACGCATTTAAGAAACGATCCTCAGCATCAACACGGATAATATTTAGACCGAATTTATCACCAAACATTTCCATCACTTGATCAGCTTCGTTTAGGCGCAACAAGCCGTTATCCACGAAGACGCAGTGCAAATTTTTACCAATAGCACGGTGTAAAAGAAGAGCGGTAACGGAGGAATCTACCCCGCCAGACAAGCCGAGAATCACTTCATCATCACCCACCTGTGCTTTAATGCGAGCAACGGCATCTTCGATAATGTTTTCTGGTGTCCAGTTGCGTTCACAACCACAAATATTCACCACGAAATTGGTTAAAAGGGCTAAGCCACTCTTGGTGTGGGTAACTTCTGGGTGGAATTGTACGCCATAGAAATGGCGGCTTTCATCGGACATCGCCGCAATCGGGCAAGTTGGAGTTGTTCCCGTGATTTGAAAGTGCGGTGGTAATTGGGTAACTTTATCGCCGTGGCTCATCCATACATCAAGCAATGCATTACCTTGTGCAGAATGTGCATCTGCTAAATTGGCAAATAATTTATCTTGTGTAACGACTTCAACTGATGCATAACCAAATTCACGTTCATTAGATGGTTCAACTAAACCACCTAATTGCATTGCCATAGTTTGCATACCATAACAAATACCAAGTACAGGTACACCTGCTTTAAATACATATTCTGGTGCACGTGGGCTTCCTGCTTCAGTTGTACTTTCCGGACCACCTGAAAGAATGATCCCATTTGGTGCAAAATGGCGAATATCGTCTTCTGCAACGTCCCATGCCCATAATTCACAATAAACGCCAATTTCACGAATACGGCGTGCGATTAATTGGGTATATTGCGAACCAAAGTCTAAGATTAAAATTTTGTGATTGTGGATGTTGTTCATTTTTTATTTTTCTCAGAATTAATAATATTTTTAAGGTGTAAATCTACTTTTTATAAAAGTGCCACCATGTCCATCAGGGATGAAATCTATATAAATATCTTTAAGATTTCCGCAAGCATTTACTTTCCATAATTCTTGAGCCAATTTTAATGTATTACTATTAGGCTCTTGTTCAACATTTAATATTTGTGTATGAATTTTTATCTTTCCTATAGAACAACTATAGTAATGCACAAATGGGAAAATTAAAGCTCGCTCAGTATCAGATTTTAATTGAGAATCAGCTGTACTTTCTCCACTGTATTGAGGATAAAACATTGCACATCCTGTTAATAGTAGAGTGCTTAAACTTAACATCCTAATAAATTTCATCTATAAAACCTCCAAAAAATTGACCGCACTTTTATTTACCCCATTCTATAATTTGGCGCTTCTTTGGTGATGGTAACATCATGGACGTGGCTTTCTTTAATACCTGCACCGCTGATTCGCACAAATTGGGCTTTGGTGCGGAGATCTTCAATGGTGGCACAGCCCGTTAAGCCCATACAAGAACGCAAGCCGCCCATTTGTTGGTGGATAATTTCTTTTAAGTAGCCTTTGTATGGAATGCGTCCTTCGATGCCTTCTGGCACGAGTTTGTCGGCGGCGTTATCGCTTTGGAAGTAGCGATCTGATGAACCTTTTGCCATCGCCCCTAAAGACCCCATACCACGGTAAGATTTAAAAGCACGTCCTTGATAAAGTTCAATTTCGCCTGGTGCTTCTTCTGTTCCTGCTAACATTGACCCCACCATAACACAATATGCACCAGCAGCAATCGCTTTGGCAATATCACCTGAATAACGAATACCACCATCTGCAATAACAGGAATACCTCGATCTTTTAATGCTTCTGCTGCATCAGCAATTGCTGTAATTTGCGGCACGCCTACCCCTGTCACGATACGAGTTGTACAGATTGAACCTGGCCCAATTCCAATTTTCACTGCACTCGCACCAGCATCAGCTAAAGCAATCGCACCTTCAGCAGTCGCTACGTTACCAGCAATAATTTGTAAATCAGGATATTTTGCACGTGTTTCACGAACACGCTGTAACACACCTTCAGAATGACCGTGAGACGAGTCAATTAATAAAACATCTACACCAGCTTTTACTAAAGCATCAATTCTAGCTTCATTACCAGCTCCGGCACCAACCGCTGCACCAACGCGTAAACGTCCAAATTCATCTTTACAGGCATTTGGTTTCTGTTCAGATTTTTGGTAATCTTTAAGGGTAATCATCCCTTTTAATTTAAATTGCTCATTAACTACTAAGATTTTTTCCACACGATGACGATGCATCAAGGCAAAAATATGATCCCGATCGAATGAATTGCCTTCAGTTACAGTTACAAGTCGTTCTTTTGGTGTCATTACTGATGTAACTGGTAACGATAAATCAGAAACAAAACGAGTATCACGACCGGTTACGATTCCTAATAAATCCCCATCTTCTGAAGTCACTGGATATCCAGCAAATTTATTTTTCTTTGTCAATTCTGCTACTTCAGCGAGTGTCGTAGTTGGGCGTACGGTAATTGGATCATTAACAATACCGCTTTCAAATTTTTTCACTTTACGTACACGCTCAGCTTGGCGTTCAATACTCATATTTTTATGGATAAAGCCGATACCACCTTCCTGTGCAAGTGCAATCGCCATTTTGGCTTCAGTTACGGTATCCATCGCGGCAGACAGAATAGGGATATTTAAACGGATTTTTTGAGTAAGCTGGGTTGAAAGATTTGCCGTATTTGGTAATACGGTGGAATGTGCAGGAACAAGAAGAACATCATCGAAGGTGAGGGCTTCTTTAATTACTCTAAGCATTGCAATATCTCTCTTTGTTAAAAGTTAATAAATAAAATGATTGAAAAATATTGCGGCGGCATTATACAGATTTTTGATTGAAATGAAAATCTCTTTTAATATTTTTAAGCAAACGTTTGCTTAAAAATAATGCCTCAACCTTTTCCCCATTTGCATTATAATAACGTTCAATTATTTTTATTGAAATAAATAGGGGAAAGTATGACAGCACAAACAGGCATTTTATTGGAACATTGCAAAGCGGCAATTTTTATTGAAGCAAACATTGCTGATTTTTCGGCAGTAGCTCAATCCTGCAGAGCTTTGGTCAAAGCAACAGAAGCATTACAACAACAATATCCTGATGCACATCTTTATAGTATTGTAGCCTTTGGTAATGATGCCTGGAGAGAGTTATCTAATCAAACTGATGCGACAGAATTAAAACCTTTTACTCAATTAGGAAAGGGAAATTTGGCAGCGCCTTCAACACAGAATGATTTATTAATTCATATTCTCTCGTTGCGACATGATGTAAATTTTTCTCTTGCACAGCAAGCGTTACAAATTTTTGGTGAAGCAATTGAGGTTAAAGAAGAAACTCACGGTTTCCGCTGGGTAGAAGAACGAGATCTTACAGGTTTTATTGATGGAACTGAAAATCCAGTAGGAGATGAATTACGCAGATCAATTGGGCTGGTGGCTGACGGAATAGATAAAGATGGTAGTTATGTATTCGCTCAACGTTGGGAACATCAGTTGGATAAATGGGCAAAATTGGATCAATATAAACAAGAACAAGTGATTGGACGAACAAAACCGGATAGTGTCGAACTTGATGATGTGCCACCGACCTCACACGTTGGTCGTGTTGATTTAAAAGAAAATGGCAAAGGGCTTAAAATTATTCGCCAAAGTCTGCCATACGGCACAGCGAGCGGTAAGCATGGCTTATTTTTTATTGCTTACTGCAGCGCATTACACAATATTGAACAACAATTATTGAGTATGTTTGGGGAAACTGATGGTAAAACAGATCGTCTGTTAGGTTTTACGAAGCCTGTTACCGGTAGTTACTATTTTGCTCCTTCGTTGGAGCGCTTATTAAATTTGTAGTGTAAAAGTTATTCTAGCGGCAAGTGATTGATAACTTTAACTTTCATTTTTCTCACTTTCTGCTAGAATAGCCAACAATTTGGGGCTGATCTAGGATTCGACGGGATTAGCAAAGCCCAAGGTGCATGTCGAGGTGCGGTAGGCCTCGTAAATAAACCGCAAAACAATAGTCGCAAATGACGAAAACTACGCTTTAGCAGCTTAATAACCTGCGTAAAGCCTTCTCTCCCTAGCTTCCGCTCGTAAGACGGGGATTAAAGAGGAGTCAACTTAAACGAGATCGTGTGGAAGCCGCCGTTTGAGGATCGAAACACTAAATTGAATCAAACTAGCTTAGTTATCGCGTGTCTGTCCGCAGTGATTAAGTGAAATTAAAGACTAGACTAAACATGTAGTGCTGAAGGTAGAGGAATTTCGGACGGGGGTTCAACTCCCCCCAGCTCCACCACTGGTTATATTCATAACATTGCATAGCGTTGCAAGTTATTGAAAAATATAAAAAGGTCATTTTTATTTGTTGCATAGGATTGCATTTGTTTTCAAGATTGATGTAACTTTTTAAATAATGGTTTTATAAAACGTTACATCAATTCTATAAACCATTATAGGACAAGGGTTGATGAAATTTTCTGATTTTGTCCCACATTCCTCATTTTGATGATTTGTCTTTAGCTCCTGTAATAACACCATTTAAATAGCATTGGCTATTTCTTGGCATAGTAGACAAATTACTACATCACCAATTCAAGATGATTCTTTCCATTTCACATTTGTTTGTAGAATTTTTTGATAAATCGGGCAGGTTTTATCGTGAGCGTTCGGTAAGTAACCAGTACTCATCAGAAATTCATTAACAATTTCTCCGCCAACAAATTTAAACTGTTTTTTAAACAGTTTGACCCATTCGGGTAGTGTTTGGGGATAGTGATGATCGAGCCACGTTTTAAATGAACCGAATTGTTGCTGTAGTTGTAAGATCTGTTTGGCATTATAAATAGCGGCATTAATTTTAAGACGATTGCGAATAATATCCGGATTATTCAATAAGCGTTGGCGATCTTCATCATTATAGTTAGCCACTTTTGCGATATTGAATTGGTCATAAGCAAGTCGAAAGCCCTGTTCTTTCTTTAAGATCAACGTCCAGCTAAGCCCTGCTTGATTAATTTCCATTACTAAACGGGCAAACAGCTCATTATCATCTTCAATCGGAAAACCATAACGATGATCGTGATATGATTTATTAAATGGATCTTCATCCTCCGCTAATTGATTAACATAATCACAATAGCTCATTATTAACCTCGAATTGGTCTGATTTTCTGCATAAACATTGGTAGCTCATCAGTGAGTACACGTTGTTGCATCAAATCTTTAATTGTCGCCGCTCGAAAAAGGGCTTTTTCAGCTTTTTCGCCGTAGAAGAGCTGATTTACCGTATTTTGCCAGTGAGATAGCCAAATAGCGAACATCTCTTCGCTCATTGGCTGGCGGTTGTGTATTTTGATATGTGCCAACATTGGATTTCCTTGATAACTTTCCATATCAAAAATATTACTTTCCCAAAATCGATACATTTTTTCTAAATGGGTTTGCCAATGTTTTCCGCGTAGATGAGCGAACATATATCCAATTCTTTCATCGGCTAAAAGCGAATCATAAAAGCGATTAACCAGTAGTTCAATATCATTACGATCTTCTAAAAGTTTGCTCATAGCTACTCCTGTTGTTTTTTGAATAATGATAAGACAAATAGTAAAGCAGAACAAATCACCACAGATGGACCGGCAGCTGTATCATAAAATGCCGAGAGTAGTAATCCTCCGGTTACTGCAATCATACTGATTACCACGGCAATAATTGCCATACTTTCCGGTGTGCGGGAAAAACGGCGAGCAGTAGCAGCAGGAATAATCAGTAGAGAGGTAATAATTAATGCGCCGACAAATTTCATACTTAATGCAATCGTAATGGCAGTTAGCAACATTAACACAATGCGTCCTTTTTTGACATCAATCCCTTCAATTTGCGCTAATTCCGGGTTTACTGTGGCAGAAATCAATGCTTGCCAGAAGTAACATAGAATACCCAATACTAAAATAACGCCAATACCTATCCAGAGTAAATCTTGATAAGTAATGGCGAGCAGATCGCCGAACAGATAATTCATTAAATCGACTCTGACGCCGCCAATTAAGCCAATAGTAACTACACCTAATGAAAGAGAAGTGTGAGCAATAATACCGAGCAAGGTATCAGCAGCAAAATGGGTGTTGTTTTCTAACCAAACCAGAATAAGCGCTAATAAAATAATCAGTAAAAGAATGGCGATATAAGGATTAAAATTAAAAGCGATGCCCAAAGCAATACCGAGTAATGCGGAATGTGACAGGGTGTCTCCAAAATAAGCCATTTTCCGCCAAACAACAAAAGCACCGAGTGGGGCTGTGATTAAAGATAAAATAATGCCGGTTATCCAAGCAGGAAAAATAATTTCAAACATAATTAACCTTAATGTTGATGTTGGCAATCAGCAGAATGATGTTCGCCAGAACAGCAGACATCACCGTGTAGATTGTGTTTATGATTATGATGGTGCGTATAAATAGCAACATTCTGTTCATTCTGATTGTTAAAAAAGTCAATAAAATTCGGATGAGCACTGATGGAGTCCGGCGTACCCTCACAACAGATATGATGATTGATGCAGAGTACGTGATCGGTTTTTGCCATCACTAAATGTAGATCGTGAGAAACCATTAGTACAGCACAATCAAATCGCTCCCTCATTTGATTAATTAACTGGTAAAGTTCATTTTGCCCAATAATATCAACACCTTGAGTTGGCTCATCCAATACCAATAGATTAGGTTTGTTCAAGATAGCACGCGCCAATAGAACACGTTGCATTTCTCCACCGGATAATTTTTGCATACTTTGTTCCCCCAAACGGGTGATAGAAAGCAATTGTAGTACCTTTTCAATATCCTGTTTCGTTGTTTTCGGTTTAAGTGAAAGAAATTTTTTTACTGTAATAGGGAATGAGTTATCCAAATGTATTTTTTGTGGTACATAACCAATTTTGGTATTGGCAGCATAGTGGACAGATCCACTCTTAGGCATAATCAGTTTTAACAAAACTTTAAGCAAAGTAGATTTTCCACCGCCGTTCGGCCCAACGATAGTAGTGATGGATCGTGGTTGAATTGATAACGAAACATCTTGCAATACAATTTTGTTATTAAACTCAACTGAAATATTTTTTAATTCAACTAGGGGCGGTTGTGAAGTGTGCATAATAACGATACCTTTCTAAAAATCGGTCTGTATTTTATGCAAATCCTGTAGGGGATCAAATAAATTTTTAGATAATGTTTAAGATTTATGCATTTAATGAAATATGTTCCTAAAAAGGGGGAATTTTTCCGTTAATATTATGTCTTATTTCAATTCAAAATAGATTATATGAGTTAGTTATTTGAGTTAATTAAAATGCAACATATTAAATTAGCCAGAGATCGTTTAAAGCGAAAAATAATAATTAGAACACTACTTGCTAGTGTTGCGATTCTCTGTTTTACATCAATACTTTATTTTTTATTGCATCAAACTAAACCAATGAGTAGTACGGATGAGCCGCTATTGAAAGAAATGGTTGAAACTAAAACATCTACTGCTGATGAGCAAAATAAAGCTCGATTAAAATGGAAAAATAGTGATAGTAATCAAATAGAAAACAATCAGACTACACAGAGTAATGATACTAATGCGACAGATACAGATAGTGATGAAAATTTTGATGATCAGTTATCGGATGATACCTTTTTTAGTGATGATGAGTTGCCACAAGATGCGAAAGATGCACTTAATGAACTTCTCAATGCAGCTGGACAGGCGCTTAGTATTACCAATCAATTCGGTGCGACTGTAGCAGACGGTGATACTCTAGCTGATATATTGGGATCGAGCGGTTTAGAGGTAGATACCGTCAATGAGTTGTATCAGTTAGATCCGACTTTGAAAAAACTACAAACTGGGCAACAGCTTTATTGGATTTTGTCTAAGGATGGCGATTTACAATATTTAAACTGGTTAGTTTCTCGAAAAGAGGAGCGTATTTATGAGCGGCAGGCAGATGGTCAATTTACGATGCAAGTTATCCAAAAGCAAAGTATTTGGAAAGAAGAAGTACTAAAGGGGGATATTGAAGGTAATTTGTATAACCATTTGCGTGCAAACGGTTTAGATTCCAAACAAATTTATCAGCTGATTAATGCCTTACAGTGGCAAATTAGTTTAACCAAATTACAAAAAGGTGATCGTTACGCTATTTTGGTTAATCGTGAATATTTGAATAATAAATTGACCGGTCAAGGAAATGTGATGGGAATTCATATTATCAGCCGAGGCAAGAGTTATTATGCTATTCAAGCAGAGAATGGACGTTATTACAATAATCACGGTGAAACTTTGGGTAAAGGTTTTTCTCGTTATCCGACACAGCGTCAATATAGAATTTCTTCGCATTTTAATCCACGTCGAAAAAATCCGGTAACAGGGCGTATTGCACCACATAAAGGCGTCGATTTTTCAATGCCGATTGGTACACCAATTATTGCGCCAGCAGATGGCGTAGTGGTGAAGGTATCTTATCAGGCAGGTGGTGCAGGACGTTATGTAATGTTACGACACGGGCGTGAGTATCAAACTGTTTATATGCATTTAAGTCGCTCATTAGTTAAACCGGGGCAAACAGTAAAGAAAGGGCAACGCATCGCATTATCAGGTAATACCGGGCGTTCAACCGGTCCGCATTTACACTATGAATTTCATATCAATGGCGTTGCGGTTAACCCAATGAAAGTGAAATTGCCAGGTATGAATAATACTATGGCAAGTAAAGAACGTCAGCGATTCTTACGACAAGCGAGAATTGTT
Source organism: Gallibacterium genomosp. 2 (assembly GCF_000771895.1). Lineage (NCBI taxonomy): Bacteria > Pseudomonadati > Pseudomonadota > Gammaproteobacteria > Pasteurellales > Pasteurellaceae > Gallibacterium > Gallibacterium genomosp. 2. The sequence continues at coordinate 19,984 of NZ_JPXY01000032.1, read as the reverse complement.
CAGGATAAATTGAAGATGTAAGAAAATATCAGCCTGTTGGCTGATATTTTTTAATGTACAGGAACAGCTTCTTCTACTGGTACTTGGTTGTTATCCGGATTATCATCATCGGTTGCCTCATCGGAGGATTCGTTTAATTGCAACGCATCCCATACACTTTGTGCAGGAGCTGAATTTTGCTGTTGTACTGCACAAGGGTTATGAGAAGTCCAAACAGGGATTTCCATTCCGTTGTCACAACTCCAACTGCCGTGATTATCGATTCTCACCCATTTTAATGTATCGGTATGAGGCAATTTGAAAGGTTTTACTGAAATATTAAGTAATAATGTTTTGTAGATTTGTAATGCACCGGAAGCACCGGTTAATTTTGTTTTTCGATTATTATCCAACCCTGCCCAGACGGTAGTAACATTATTACCATCAATGCCGACAAACCAAGTGTCACGTCCATCGTTAGTTGTACCCGTTTTGCCTGCAAGATGAAGTTTGCCGAAATCAGCTTGTAATGAACGAGCTGTACCTCGATCCACAACCTGCTGCATCGCAAATAATGTTTCGATAGCCGCTTCTTCAGCAACGACTTGTTCTGGATTGGTCTGGTGTTGATAAAATTGATGACCATCTCGTTCCACAATGTAACGAATCGTCGTTAATGGAACTTTTGCCCCTTTATTGGCGATGACCTGATAAAGTTTAGTTACATCATAGGGAGAAATAGAGTAAGAGCCGAGCAGCATTGAGGGTACGCGAGGAATTTTGACTTGATCCCACCCCATACTTTTTTGATTGCGAATAATATTATCCAACCCTACCGCCATTCCGATATTTACTGTCGGAATATTTAAGGAACGAACTAAGGCATTCAATAAGGTCACTGAACCACTATATTTGCGATCATAATTGCGTGGTTGCCAAGCCGGTTGACCACGTAGTGGAATACTAATAGGTTGGTTTTTCACCGGTGTGTTCAGAGCAAAACGTTCTGGATAGGATAACGCTGTTAAATAAACGGAAGGTTTAACTAAAGAGCCAATTTGTCGCCTTGCTGACAAAACACGATTAAAGCCGGCATATTGTACATTCGTTCCTGCCACTAATGCTTGAATTTCACCAGTATGATAATTGGCAATAATCATCGCTGCTTCCAAATCCGGAATTTTATGGCGTAATTTCAGTGTTGTTGTTCCACTGATAATAGCGTTTTCTGCTTGCGTCTGTAACTTAGGGTCAAGTGTAGTAAAGATTCTTGCACCGGATAAAAAATTGAGTTTTTTATTACCGAGTAAATCTGTCAGTTCGTGTCTAACCGCCTGCATAAAACCAGGTTGAGCTTGTTGTACTGGTCGTTGGCTTTGAACACCCAATGGACGCTGGCTTAACATTTGGTACAAAGAGTGATCGATAATGTTATGCTCCAACATCATCTGCAATACTATGTTACGCCGTTTGGTTGCATTTTCAGGATTGCGCCACGGGTTATAAAGTGAAGGGCCTTTGACCATTCCTACCAGCAGTGCAATTTGATCTAAACTGATTTCTTGGATCGGACGACCGAAATAGAATTGACTGGCGAGGGCGAAACCGTGAATTTGCGTATCACCGCTTTGTCCCAAATAGATTTCATTCAGATAGGTTTCCAAAATGCGGTTTTTGTCATAATGCCAATCCAGCATCAATGCCATAATGATTTCATTCGCTTTGCGGCTTAGGGTACGTTCATTACTTAAAAAGAGGTTTTTAACAAGCTGTTGCGTTAATGTACTTCCGCCTTGAACGGTATGACCTGCTCTTAAATTATTGATTAAAGCGCGGGCAATCCCAATAAAACTGACGCCATCGTGAGTAAAAAAGTTGCGATCTTCGGTTAAGATCAGGGTATCAATCAAAAATCGTGGGTATTGCTGCAAAGGAATCGCTAAACGCTCTTCATCATCGGAATTCAACATTGCAATCAATTTTGGCGATAAGCGAAATTCAGTGATTGCTTTTCGTGCCACCAGATCTTCAATGACGTGAAGTTGTTGCTGTTGGAATCGTAATCGCAAAACACGTTGCGGTTCAGCAATATCAGGGAAAGGAAAAGCCCGTCGAATTAACACCAAAGTGTCATCGTCATCAATTTTGAAATCACCCGGAGCGGCAAGCAGAGAGGTTTGACGATAACCGTTATCAATCAGTAGTTGCTTTACTTCGAGCAATGTAGGATGTTCCGGTTGTTGTATAACCGGAATTTGGCTATATACTTCGGCTGGAAGTTGCCAAATTTGCCCATCCATTTTTGAACGAATTTTTCCATCTAGGTAAATAGCATAAAAGCTACCCATACAAAGAGCAGTGATGCCGAGTTTTATCGAAAAAGTGAAAAATCGCTGTTTCAGTTTAGGGTTGTTTTTCTTAGGCTTAGTCTGTTTTTTGGGTGCTTGTTTTGTCATTTTCTATCTTTTACTACATATATGGCTCACATTGAGCACTACAAGTTTAGTGAGCCTGTTGATCTAATTCGATAACGTGTTCCAGTGCTTGTTCAAAATGGGCAAAGTATCGAGATTCGCCGATTAAATTTAATATTCCGGATTTTCGCAATTCACGATCCACACGTTTATTGGCACCGGAAAGCAGAACGATAACATTGCGTTTTTGCAACGAATTAATGACATCTTCCAGCGCTTGGATACCGGTCATATCAATAAAAGGAACCCATTTTAGGCGAATAATCAAAAATCTGGCATCGGTATTGGTGCCGGCTAAAGCACGCTCAAAATTTTCAACTGCGCCGAAGAAAAAAGGTCCTTCTAAGGCAAACACTAGTGCTGATTCCGGTAATCCCTCTTTTTCTCCCTGACGACCCAATTCCTGATTAATTTGATGCGCGCTGTTCGGCGACACCTCAACGCTTGCAGCCATACGTTTCAAAAAATAGAGTGTGGCTAAAATAACACCAATATTCACTGCAATCACCAAATCAGCAAAAACAGTTAAAAAGAAGGTTATCAGTAAAATCACCACATCGGCACGAGGTGCACGTTTGATCATATTAATAAAGCGTCTGACATCGCTCATATTCCAAGCGACCACAAACAGAATTGCAGCCAATGCAGCAAGTGGAATGTTGGAAGCGAGCGGTGCGAGAACAACCAGAATAATCACTAAAGTGATTGCGTGAATAATACCGGCGAGAGGGCTGTTGCCTCCGTTACGGATATTGGTTGCGGTACGTGCAATCGCACCGGTTGCGGCAAAACCGCCGAATAACGGGGATAATATATTAGCGATGCCTTGCCCGATCAATTCTTGATTGGAGTGATGTTTCGTTCCTGACATCCCATCGGCAACCACTGCGGAGAGCAGTGATTCAATAGCCCCCAACATTGCAATGGTAAATGCCGGACCGATTAAGGTCATCATTTGTGTCCATTCCAAACGCGGCAGTTTAAATTCCGGTAATCCTTGCGGAATGCCCCCGAAAACGGAGCCGATGGTGGCAACACCTTCAAATTGAGCGAATTGCTGAACCACAGTAATAACAACTAAAGCAATTAGTGGGCCGGGTATACGATGCAGATATTTCACTTTAGGTGCGTAAAGAACCAACAATAATGCAGAGATAGCTAATGCAGTGGTCGCAAGATGTAATTGAGGGAAAACTTGGATCAGTTGCCAAACCTGTTGGTGAAAATGCGCACCTTGGATTGCCGGTAAACCAAAAAAGTTGCGCCATTGTCCCACCCAAATGATGACCCCGATACCGGCAGTAAAACCGACAATGACCGGAGCGGGGATAAATTTGATAATTGCCCCCATTTTGCTGATACCGAGTGCAAACAGGATGATTCCTGCCATTAAGGTTGCGATCTGTAATCCTTCAATGCCGTATTGTGCGGTGATGCCGGACAATACAACGATGAATGCCCCTGTTGGCCCGGCAATTTGTAAACGGCTGCCACCGAAAAGCGAAACGGCTAAACCAGCAATAATGGAAGTATAGATACCTTGTTCAGGTTTTACTCCGGAAGCAATTGCAAATGCCATTGCTAAAGGGAGAGCAACAACACCGACGATAACGCCGGCAATTAAATTGTTAAGCCAATATTTTTTTTGTAACAGCCCGGCTTTGTAGGCCTCTTGAATTGCAAACATAAGTGAAGTTTAAAAGGAAAAATGAGTTGTTATTATAAGGCAGAGCGGATCTTTCTCAAATAAATTAGCGGAAAATTGATAGGATAAAATGAAACGATTTTAAAGCTATGTATCCTTAATTATTGCAAAAATAGAAAAACTGCTGCACGAATATGGCTAGCTATTTGGCTTTGTTGACGCACAAGACAGCAAGTTTTGAATATAAAAAGTACTGGTTATCACTCATTGTGAGGAGTAAAATAATTCTTCGTTAAGAATGTGTTAATTATTTCTTAGCGTAAAGTAATTTTTAAGTAAGAGGAAAATGAAACGTACTCTCGATACGTATTTATTGTTACGACAAACTAAGGAGGTTTGTATCTATGTCTACTTATTATTTTCTACCTACTCGTAATGTTTTCGGTGAAGGCGCTGTGAATGAAGTTGGTCATCTAATGCTTTCGCTTGACGCTCATTCAGTAATGATTGTAACAGACAAATTCCTTGCCAAATCCGGTATGGCGGATCAAGTAGTGGATATTTTGGCAAAAAGTAACATTAAAGCTGTTGTTTTTGATGGCGCAGAGCCTAACCCTACCGATAAAAATGTTGAAGCCGGTGTTGAATTCTTCAAACATCACGACTGTGAAGGCATAATTTCTCTTGGTGGTGGTTCATCTCACGACTGTGCTAAGGGGATTGCCCTTGTTGCTTCCAATGGCGGACGCATTCACGATTATGAAGGTATTGATAAAGCCACTAAGGATATTATGCCGCTCTTGGCGATTAATACTACTGCCGGTACTGCATCTGAAATTACTCGTTTCTGTATTATTACCGACACCTCTCGCCACGTTAAAATGGCCATTGTTGACTGGCGTGTTACACCAAAAGTTGCGGTTAATGACCCTGAATTAATGAAATGTATGCCACCATCACTCACCGCCGCAACCGGTATGGATGCATTGACTCACGCTATCGAAGCTTATGTGTCTTCTGCGGCCAACCCATTAACAGATGCGGCAGCATTAAAAGCAATTGAAATGATTTATCGCTATTTGCCGAAAGCGGTAGCAAACGGCGATTATATGCACGCACGTGATAAAATGGCATATGCACAATATCTTGCCGGTATTGCTTTTAATAATGCTTCTCTTGGTTATGTTCACGCAATGGCGCACCAACTTGGTGGTTATTACAATCTTCCTCACGGTGTTTGTAATGCGATTTTATTACCGTATGTTGAAGAGTTTAACATTATCGGTAATATGAACCGTTTCCGTAATATTGCAGAAGCAATGGGGATCAACACTTCAAATATGACCACTACTGATGCAGCACAAGCCTGTATTGATGCGATTAAATTGATTAATCGTCAAATCGGAATTCCTGCAAATCTTAAAGTTCTTGGTGTGAAACCGGAAGATTTTGAAATTATGGCTGAAAACGCACAAAAAGACGTTTGTTGTTTAACCAATCCACGCAAAGCGACCAAAGCGCAAGTGGTTGAAATTTATCGTCGTGCTTATGAAGGGGAATAACCTCTATTGGCAATAAAGTGAAGTGAAAAAAGGCATCTGCTGATTAACAGATGCCTTTATTTTTACTCTGACATTTCTTCAACCATTTCCGGCGTTTTGAATGGAGAAGGCTGGTTAGTTAATTTCGCCAAAATACTCGCCAATGTTTGACGCATATCTTTACGATGTACGATCATATCAATCGCACCTTTTTCTAATAAAAATTCGCTGCGTTGGAAACCTTCTGGCAATTTTTCACGCACTGTTTGTTCAATTACTCGTGGGCCGGCAAAACCGATTAATGCTTTCGGTTCGGCAATATTAATATCACCAAGCATAGCAAAACTAGCGGATACACCGCCTAAAGTAGGATCGGTTAAAACGGAAATAAACGGCACGCCTTTTTCACGCATTCTTGCTAATACCGCACTGGTTTTTGCCATTTGCATCAATGAAATTAATGCTTCTTGCATACGGGCACCGCCACTGGCAGAGAAACAAACAAACGGACAGTTGTCTTCAATGGCTTTTTCTGCCGCTCTGACAAATTTTGCTCCGACAACGGATCCCATAGATCCCCCCATAAAATCAAAGTTTGAGGCTGCGGCAACAATCGGCATTTCATAGAGTTTGCCGGAAAAAGCGATCATTGCATCTTTTTCACCGGTCTGTTTCTGGGCAGCGGAAAGACGATCTTTATATTTTTTCAAATCTTTAAATTTGAGCACATCTTGCGGTTCTAATTCCGGCGCAATTTCAACAGTGCTATCCTGATCTAATAGTGCAAGCAGGCGAGTACGAGCATCAATACGCATATGATGACCGCATTTAGGACAAACTTCCAAATTACGACTAAGTTCTTCTCGATATAATACTTGCCCGCAACCAGTACATTTTGTCCAAACTCCTTCCGGCACATTCGCTTTGCGTGAACCGGAAACGGGATTCTTATTAAAAATTCTTTCAATCCAACTCATATTTATCTCCAGAAATTGGTTCGAGATGATAGCAAATAGCGCTTATTAAAGCATAATTTCATAGAATTTAATATCTTTTTTGCTAGATAAAAGCGGTATTATTTGTTGATAATACCGTTATGATCATTATTGAGGATAACGTGTTTGAAAGTTTGTATTATCTATCTTTTTCACTATTTCTATATCAAGATTATCGCAAAATTGGCTTAAATTATTTCATCCGGTAAAAATAATGGGCCAACCGCACTTTTTGGCAACTGAAAAATATTAGGGTAATGAACTTCCACTAAATATAAACCAGCAGCTTTAGCAGTAGGAGCGGCACAAGAACGATCTCTTTGTTGTAATAACCATTTAATCCATTCCGGCTTTTGTTTTCCTTCACCAACGACGAGTAAACTGCCGACAATATTTCGTACCATATGATGTACAAAAGCATTGGCTTGTATATCAACAATAAGATAATCACCAATGCGAGAAACTTGTAAATGATGTACATTACGATAAGGTGATTTGGATTGGCACTGGGCAGCTCTGAATGAGCTAAAGTCATTCTCTCCAAGTAAGTATTGACCGGCAATATGCATCAATTTTTCATCTAATGGATAATGATGATGGGTGATACCAGTCGGTAAAATAGCAAAGCGTTGTGGACGATTATAAATAATGTAACGATAACGACGTGATAAAGCACTGAATCTGGCGTGAAAATCTTCGTTTACTTCTGTTGACCATTTCACCGCAATATCATTTGGTAAATGTACATTTGTTCCGAAGATCCAAGCCTGTAATGGTCGAGAAGCGGATGTTTCAAAGTGAATTACTTGACCTGTGGCGTGTACCCCGGCATCAGTTCGTCCAGCACAAAAAATTTCGATAGGTTCATTGGCGATAGTGGAAAGTGCTTGTTCCAATTCGTTTTGAATGCTTTGTACAGATTGTTGCTTTTGCCAACCAAAATAACGAGAGCCGTCATAACTGATACCTAATGCAATTTTTTTCATTAAAAACTCCTAAATGGTTGAAACCTTGCCGTTCACGATAGTAGATAGTATTCAATTTGAGAAACATAAACATCTCCAAAATGGATTAGCGAATTCTGAAAGTGAATACGTTGTAGACATAAACAAAAACACCAACATTACTGTTGGTGTTCTGTATTTAAAAACGTTAATTAAGCACGCTTGAAGTCGATGTGAACTAATTTTGGTTTGAATGGGTGACGTTGCATAGCTTGAACTTTCACCGCAACTTCTTTGCCATTGATCACTAAAGTAATCACTTCAGAATAGAAGCTATCTTCAACTTGAGCGTTATTTAATTCATTGTGGTTTAATACGATAGAAATAGGTGCTTCATTACCACCATAAACGATTGCAGGGATTTTGCCTGCTTTACGCAAGCGGCGGCTCGCACCCTTTCCTTGCGTTTCACGAACTTCAGCATTAAATTTAAACATTTTAATTCTCTTTATGTTATGACCTAAACGGTCGTTAGACAAAACAAGCTACAGGCGACCCAGTAGCTTGACAAAATAGGGCTGAAAATAAATCAGCTGTCGCATTATAGAGAAATGACGATAAAATGCAATCGTTAATTGAGAGTTTTGTTTAAACAATTGCGATAATTTTGTAACGGAGCAAAAGTTTTTTATTTGTGTTGATAATAGTAACAAATTGAGTAGAAATTTTGTGACAAAGAAGGCAAAATACTGAGCTAAGAAATGTGCTTTTATTATTTTTATTTGGAAGTCTGTTGTGCAATTATTAGTAGAATTTTTCAGTAGTTATGGTTACTTTGCTGTTTTATTTGTTTTAATTATTTGTGGTTTTGGCGTGCCTATTCCTGAGGATATTACCTTAGTTTCAGGTGGTATTATCGCTGGGTTGGGGTATGCTAATCCACATATTATGTTGGTAGTCAGTATGCTAGGTGTGCTGGTCGGTGACAGCACAATGTATTGGCTAGGTCGAATTTACGGAGTGAAAATTTTGCGTTTCCGTCCGTTACGTCGAATTTTAAAGCCGAAAACAATGCGAACTGTACGTGAAAAATTTGATCGTTATGGTAATCGAGTATTATTCGTTGCTCGTTTTCTTCCCGGATTAAGAGCGCCAATTTATATGGTAGCAGGGATCACACGCCGTATCAGCTATGTTCGTTTTGTTGTTTTGGATTTTTGTGCTGCAATTATTTCTGTACCTATTTGGGTTTATTTGGGATATCACGGCGCACATAATATTGATTGGATCAAAGAGCAAGTAAGTAAAGGGCAGACTGGAATTTATATTTTTGTTGCGCTTTTAGCAGTTTATTTATTGTTTCACTATTTTCGTAAAAAATTCCAAGAAAAAAAGAATTAAAGTTATTTTGGAATTCTTGGCGTAACAAACTTGTACTTTTGAATTAGAAACATATCAGCCTGAGAATGAAAAAATATTTTGTGTAAATCTACTATTATGTATAGGTGTTGATGATGCTTCGGAAGCAACAGATTTTAACTGTTTGTTCTTTGGAGTGATTAAAACTTTATGAAAGTAAGCCAAATATATTAAGACATACTATGATCATTGATAAATATGATTTTAAAAAATAGAGAGCTATATAAATCTATGTGTAGATAAATGCGAATCTTGGGAAGAAATTGGATTAAAATTATCTAGATATTTTTTTGGGGAATATGAAGATTATGCTATCGTGAATATTTAGGCAGTGCAACCTGATACCCTTGCATAAACCGACAGGTTTCAAAACATCGCACATGACTACAGGTTTCAATTTAAGTTATCAATTCTAAGCGAAACGTTGAGGGGTAAATTATGAATAAACATCTTTATCGCATTATCTTTAATAAAAGATTACAACGTTTAGTCGTGGTTTCTGAAATTGCAACGCGTGAAGGAAAAGCCAAATATGAAGGTCAACATTGCCATACTGCTTCGTTTAGTCAACGCCCTCATTGGCGATTAAAAGCTTTAACCGTCGGGTTATATAGTCTTTTAGGTTTTTTCTATTTAACTTCCGCACACGCAGACGAATTACAAATCCGAGCAGACAATGCTGCCCCGAAAAACCAACAACCGATAGTATTACAAACCGCCAACGGCTTGCCACAAGTCAATATTCAAACGCCAAACGATAAAGGGTTATCGCATAATAAATACCAACAATTTGATGTGGCACAAAAAGGAGCGATTCTCAATAACAGCCGTAAAAATACGCAAACAGAACAAGGCGGCTGGGTACAGGCAAATCCTTACTTGGTGGGTGGTGAAGCGAAAGTCATTTTAAATGAAATTAATGCCAAAAAGCCAAGCCAATTAAAAGGCTATATTGAAGTAGCAGGCAAAAAAGCGGATGTAATTATTGCCAACCCAAGTGGGATTCATTGCGAAGGCTGCGGCATTATTAATGCCGGACGCAGCACGTTAACCACTGGCGAGGTGCAGATTGAAAATGGAGAAGTGAAAAGCTATCGTGTTGAGAAAGGTTCGGTCACCGTTTCAGGTCGTGGATTCGATAGTAGCCGTCAAGATTACACCGATATTATTGCCAAAGAAGTTAAGGTAAATGCCGGCATTTGGGCAAATAACCTTAAAGTTACCACGGGGAAAAATAAAGTTTCCAAAAATAATGATGCCGTACAGGTCATTCACGCAGGAGCAGAAGAAGAAACGGCGCATCCCGTTGGTTATGCCGTCGATGTCGCCGAATTAGGCGGAATGTATGCCAATAAAATTCACCTCATTGGCACAGAAAATGGTTTAGGGGTTCGCAATGCAGGGCATATTGGCGCTTCTGTAGGTGAAGTCAAAATTACTACCGAAGGGCAATTAGTCAATACAGGCTATCTCGGAGCCAAACAAGATATTACCTTACAAAGCCAACAGCAGATAGCAAATCAGCCTGCTGGCGTGATATATAGCCAGCAAGGCAATCTGCAAGCAACGAGTAAACAGAACGGTATTCAACAACAAGGTAGTTTGATTGCCAAAGGCAAAGCACAAGGAAAAGGCAATATTACCTTAAAAGCCAAAGAAACGATGAGTCAATCTGGTGAGAGTTTGGCAGAGGGGAATATCACTTATCAAGCGAAGAATATTGAAACACTCACAACAGCAAACTTTATAGCTGGCGGGATGTTTACACATACTCCACAAGGTGAGCAAGTGACTATTCCTGCTTACCATTCTTCAGGGAATACACTAGAGTTAATAGCGGAAGAATCTATTACCTCTCACGGGAAACATCTTGCTTCTACGCAAATTACCGCCCAAGCAAAACAACTTGATTTCTCTCAAAGTGGATTTCTGGCTTATCAAGCTGATTTAACGGCGACCCAAAATAATTTAGTATTAGATCAAAGTCATCTTGAGCTGAAAAATACACTTCACTTATCTACGCCAACTCATCTTTCTAGTCAGCAAGCGAATTTACAAGCGGCTCATATTTTTACCACAGCCTCTTCACTTGATAATCGACTAGGTACTTGGATTAACCGAGATCAACAACCATTTAACCTTCAATTACTAAAAGGTATTAATAATCAACAAGGGCAGATTTTTACACAAGGCAGCTTCAATCTTCTCGCTCAAGAAATTAATAATCAGCAAGGTCTGCTTTTCGCTAAAGGACATTTAACTCTTAATAGTCAACAAACACGAATTAATAATCAACAAGGTGTAATCAATACAGAGGATCAACTTGATCTCCAAAGTGGCGAGCTAATCAATGACTCAGGACTGATTCAAAGTCTTGCTGCAATGGCTATTGATACACATCAACAACGGTTAAGCAATCAAGCAACGAAGCAATCTTCACGTCAGCAAGGGAGATAAATTAGCTGTAAAAACAGGTGAGTTAATCAATCAAAATGGCTTTATTGCAAGTCATCAAAACCAGCAAATCACCGCAAAGCAGATAGACAATTCAGATGGGTTTATTCAAAGTGATAATGCCCAACATTTGATTAGCCTTAGTACATTAAACAATACTCAAGGACAAATCGTAGCAAGCAACAATTTACTTCTTGATACAGATGATCTCAATAATTACAAAGGTCTGATTGTGACTGAAAATGGTCAGCTGACATTACAGGCACGAGGACAACTGACCAACTGGCAAGGCAATCTACTTAGCCATGGTGATGCAACAATTTCTGTACTTGGAGTTGATAATGCACAGCAAGGGGTAATTAGTAGTGCTGCTCACTTAGTGATTGACACCCATCAATCGTTATTACGCAATGAACAAGGTGTTTTATTTGCACAACAATCTCTGCATCTCGACAGTGGTGAGCTTAATAATCAGCAAGGTTTTATTAATGGACAAACTGGCATAACTATTAATACACATAACCATACATTAAATAATCAACAAACCCAACATCAAGGGATAACAAGTCAAGGTGATATTCGTTTACAAGCCCTTTCTGTATTAAATAATCAACAAGGCAACCTCAGTACGAAAGGCAATTTGGTTATCCAAAGTGAACAAATTGATAACCAACAAGGAAACTTACTTAGCCAACAACAAATATCTTTAACAGGGAATACATTAGATAATCGTCAGGGGGCTATTCAAGCACAACAAAATATTGAAATTACGGCAAATCGTGAAATTAACAATCAAGCAATCAACGCTAAAGGTTCGGTGATTCAAAGTGGTGCCACGCTCACCTTGATCACAAATCACCTGAATAATCAAGCCACCAAAGCAACGACAGCGATACCAACGCAAGGCTTATTAGGTCATCAGCTTATCTTGAGTAGTCATCAACTGGATAATCAGCAAGGTGGCATTTATACCACCGATCAACTTAGTGTGAATGTGGCTCAAGATATCCATAATCAACAAGGTGAAATCCTCTCTTTAGGCAACGTGAATCTGCAGGGCGATTCTCTCACATTACATAATCAACACGGTATCATTGAAAGCGGGCAAAATCTAAGGTTGGTTCTGCAACAGTTTAATAATGAAGGTAATATTAAAAGTCATCAGGATGCCTTGATTGAGCTACAAAAAGATTTAATCCTTACCCAACCTTTTACTGTCGCTGGCCATTTAGCGATAAAAACAATGGGCGATTACTTTAAATAATCTCGGCACAGGACGTATTTATGGCGATGAGTTAGCGATTCAAGCCAATGTGTTAAATAATCAACCAGAACATTCCAATAATGAAGTGCATACTGCAACCATAGCGGCACGTAAAAACCTTCATCTAGGGGTAGGTACCTTAACCAATAGTGATCATGCCTTAATTTTGAGTTTAGGCGATTTAACGATTGGTGGACAAATCGATGCAAAGCAACGAGCCATTGGACAAGCTGATTTTGTGGATAATGGTAGTGCTACTATTGAAGCTTTGGGGAATGGAAAAATTAATACTAAACGGTTATGGAATCATGATTTGCATTTAATTACTGGAGAAGATCATCAAGATCAACGTATCAGTGAATATGCGGTACATAGTAAAGGTAAACGCTATTCTAGTCTCGAAGGATGGTTTGATCGTAATAACAATAATCGGCATGACAAAAACTCTTATTTTAATTTTAATGACGGTAGACCACGAGTGGGCAATCCAACTTGGGTACAATGGCATTTTAATCGTCATACTGTCACAACGACATTGGAACATCGTGACCCAGCTAAAATTTTGATTGCAGGTGATTTACGTTTAAATGGTGAAGATTTAGTGAATGATGTTTCACAAATTTTGGTCGGCAATCGAATCCGTATAGGCGGACGGGTATTTAATCAAAATGAGAAAAATCGTAACTTAAAAGGTAATTCTGTTCGATTAGAGAATAAAGACCTCATCGGTGAAATTCATCGCCATGATGAAGGAACTTGGTACACCATGGTGACAAAACGTAAGCGTCATGGTTGGAGAGGTAAAAAAGTATGGGCTAAATATGGTGATGATGATAAACTATTTAGTCGAGATTTACCGGTGAAGTATTTTAACTTTAACTTAGTCGAAAATACTATCGGTCAAACGCAAGCAGTAGCAAGTCAAGCAACCAACACCACAATTGATGGACAACATCAAGCAACAACGCTTGCGAAACAAACATTAAATGTAGCCCCCGTTTCTTCTGTGGAACTACATCAAGCATCAACACCAGTTCTTCCACCAATCATCAGTGTTGAAATGAGTCAAGCGGTTGGTAAAGTAAGAACGTATCAACCTGAAATTCATTTACCAGAAGTCAGCCTCTACCGTATTAATCCAAATACGGATAGCCATATCTTAGTAGAAACTGATCCACGCTTTGCCAATAAACGCCAATGGCTAAGTTCTGACTATATGTTTAATGCCCTACGTGCTGATCCGCAAACGATACTCAAACGATTAGGGGATGGTTATTACGAGCAACGTTTCTTAGGTAATTACACTTCGGATTATCAACAATACAAGGCATTAATGGATGCTGGTATTCGTTATGCACAACGTTATCAGTTGATTCCTGGTGTTGCGCTTAGCGCTGCACAAATGCAGGAATTAACCGAAGATATGGTATGGCTTGCGCCTCAAACCGTCACCTTAAAGGACGGTACTCAAGTTCAAGTGCTTGTCCCTCAAGTTTATCTGGTAAAACGTGATGTCGATATTCAGCCAACAGGCGCTATTATCTCTGCAAGAGAAATTGAAATAGATAGTGAGGGTGAAGTCAACAATAGTGGCATAATTGCCGGACGCAATTTAACACAAATTTCCGCACAAAATGTCGTCAATACTGGTACCTTCTCTGCTGATCAACTGAATTTTCAGCTAGCGAAGCGTTTCTATCAGCAAGGTGGAGAGCTTAATGCCAATAATCTTTATCTCAATGCAGGTTCAATTCAGATTGAAGGGCGAATGAGCGAAGCAAAAGCCAACCCTAACTATGCGCATCGTCAATTAGATCAGCAAGCTTTATTACAGGTAAAACAAGCGCTTATTTTGCAAAGCCAAGGCGATATTCAATTAAATGCAACCAACGTTAAAGCAGGCTCAGCCTTACTACAAGCAGGTAGTGATATACATATCGGAACTGTCACCGAAAGCGAACGCTCACACTATGTCGCCAATTCAGAAAACTATTGGAAACTCGACCAACAAAGAGAAATCGGCTCTACCTTTGAGATTAAAGAAGATGCGGTACTCAATAGTAAACAAGATGTCACGTTATGTGCCGCACAAATTAATGCGGGTGGCGACCTTATTGTTAATAGTGAGCAAGGTAATATTCAACTACAAGCAGGGCGTGACCAAGAAACACTCTCATTTGCAACCAAATACAAAGATAAAAGCCTACTGAGCCGTAGCACAACAATCATTAAACATGATCACCAATATGACTTAGCCCAAGGTTCACAACTCTCAGGAGACAACATTGTACTTACTGCAAATCAAGGCAAAGTCTCTGTTAAAGGCAGTGCCATGGTTGCTGATAACAATGTGGGCTTACAAGCTCAAGATATAGAGATCACTGCGGCTAAAAACACCAGACAAGAACATGATTTTTACGCAGAGAAGAAATCAGGTTTAATGAGTAGTGGTGGGTTTGGTTTTACCATTGGCAGCCGCTCAGAAAAACAGGATTATACCGATAATGAAATTACCCAATCCGATGCACGTGCCACAGTAGGCAGCTTAGGCGGTAATGTTACCTTAGTCGCTGGCAGTCAAGCTAATATTCTGGGGACTGACCTGATTGTTCAACCAGAGAAAAGTATTAATGTCACCGCCAAGTCCTTAAAAGTAGAAGCAGGTAAAGACGTGATTGAGCGCACAGAAGACCACGAGTTTAAACAGTCAGGTTTGACCGTATCCCTGTCTTCTCCAGTGACTGATATGGCGATGAAAGCACGAGACAGTATGACACGTAGTCAACAGGTGCAGGATAGTCGTTTAAAAGCCCTTTATGAAATCAAAGCGGCTCAGGAAGGCGTATTAGCCGCACAAGAAGCCTCAAAAGTGGCTCAAGCAGCACAATCAGGTCAGCGTTCAGACTTTAAAATCTCCGTGTCGGTGGGCGAGCAAAAATCAGAATCACATAGTCGAACCACACAAGTGATACACCAAGGCAGTACCTTAAGTGCAGGTAATGTGAATTTGACGACTACAGAAGGCGATTTAGATATTATTGGCTCTTCTATCAAGGCAGGCAATACCATATTAGACGCAGCAGGCAACCTTAACTTATTGTCTACACAAGATACGATGAGTCATCGTAGTGATAATAAGAATAGCGGTTGGAGTGCTGGGGTATTTGTGGGCTATAGCGGCGGTAGCTATGGTTTTGGAGTGGAAGGCTCTGCTCAAGTAGGAAAAGGAGACGAGAACAGCGATAGTGTTACGCAAGTAAATACAGCCATACAAGCGGATAACGCTATGCTTCGTAGTGGGCAAGACACAAACCTGAAAGGAGCCGTAGTTAATGCTGACCACATTCAAGCAGAGATAGGGCGTCATCTCACGATAGCAAGCCGACAAGATAAGCAACACTATGATAGTAACCAAGTTCAAGCAGGTGTTTCGGCATCGGTGGCGATTTATGGCAGCGGCTCAAATGCTTCAGTCAATGCAAGCTTGAACAAAGGCAAGCTCAATTATGCCCAAGTTGAAGAGCAGAGTGGTTTACACGCAGGCAAAGAAGGATTAGAGGTTACTGTACAAGGCAATACGCACTTAAAAGGGGCTATTGTTGACAGTCAAGCAAGCCAAGAGAAAAACCACTTTACCACAGGCAGCTTAACCTCAGAAAATATTGAGAATCACAGTGAAGCCAAAGTGGAATCTATCAGTGCAGGCATTTCGACCAATATGGAACAAAATATTGCCAATGGTATGGCAGCGGCGTTAAGTGCGTTGGGGAATATACAAAAGCGCGAAAGCAGCACCACATATAGTACGATAGGTAGCAATATTCAGCTCACCACGCAACAAGGTGATATTCCGACTACCCTTTCTCGCGATACCACCACAGCA
This sequence comes from Gallibacterium genomosp. 2, assembly GCF_000771895.1. Taxonomy (NCBI): domain Bacteria; kingdom Pseudomonadati; phylum Pseudomonadota; class Gammaproteobacteria; order Pasteurellales; family Pasteurellaceae; genus Gallibacterium; species Gallibacterium genomosp. 2. The sequence goes on along the minus strand of NZ_JPXY01000032.1, from coordinate 3,386 downwards.
AACGAACGAATTGATAAAACCGAGATTGCTGACCTGAAAATGCGCCAAGAGATGGCACAAGTGATAGGTGAGATAGCCAATAATGGCATTACCATCGTTTTAAAACCAAAAGTAGATGAAGCAGAACGGCAAAAGGCTGAAGCGGAAGCGATATTAAAGAATGATGAGCATAACCAAGCAGCACAACAGAAATTAGATACAGCCAATAAGGTCATAAAAACCTACGGACAAGGCGGTCAAATCCAACTTGCCGTGCGTGCGGTTACAGGGGTATTACAAGGGATAGCGACAGGTGAAGCCTCGCAAGCGGTGGTTGGTGGATTATCGCCGTATGCCAATTATGCGATAAAGAAAGCCACAACTAATCAAATAACAGGCGAAGTAGATACCCAAGCAAATTTAATTGCCCATGCTCTATTAGGTGCAATCGAAGCCTATGCGACAGGAAACAACGCTGCTGCAGGGGCAGCTGGAGCGGTTGGCGGTGAATTGGCGGCAAAAATTATCACAGAACAGCTTTACCAAAAAACACCAGACCAACTGACTGAAGCACAAAAACAAACGGTATCGGCATTAAGCCAGTTAGCGAGTGGATTAGCCGGTGGCTTGATTAGCGACAGCACCGCAGGGGCGATTAACGCAGCGGAAATTGGTAAGCGAGCGGTTGAGGATAATTTATTAACAAATCAAGAAGATGAGATTATTTATAATGCTTCTGTTGAATATCAAAGAAAAGGTTATTTATCAAAAGATAAACAAATCTTAGTTGGAACATTATTATCTCAAGATAAGGAAATTAATCGTCTTCTTTCTTTGTATCAAACGTCACCAAATAGTTTAACGTATGCTCAGAAAACATATTTAAATGCTGCTTTAATGAGAATATCTAAAGCGAATCAAATTCCAATTGAAACGTTATATCACTGGGATTTCTCTAATACGATTGAAAGAAATGATACAGCATTGAAAACGTATCTAAATAACCAAAATGCTATCAATAATTCCTATGATGTAAAGCAAGCTCAATCATTAAAAGAAGCTTTAGAATTTAGTGCATTGGGTTTGAGTAGTGTTGGTTCAATTTCAAAAGGAATGGAGTTTTTACCTAAAATTGGAACGATTGCAACAAAATATCCTCTTGCAACAGAAATGACTACTACGGCTATAGCAAATACAGGCTACCAACTGACTCAAAATAAAACATACGATCCATATAGTTTATTACAATCTGAGCTATCTACCGTTCTAACAAGAGGTAGAGCATTAGGACAGCAGATTAGTATCAACGTTGGAATTAGTAGTATGGCAACCCAAAATCCAAATGATTATGGTTGGAATGCTTTAGGGGCGGTTGCAGGTACAATAGGGACTTCTGTTATAAATAGAGTTAATTTTGGTAATAAATATAATAATCAATTATTAAAACCTATTATTTCTGGAATAGTTGGAGAAGGAATTGGTGATTCGAATAATTGGAACTATCAATATAAAAATATTAAGGAGGATAAATTTGAGAATATTCAAAAATAGTAATTTTTATACATCATGGTTTTTCTATTCCATTGGAGTATATTTACTTTTATTTTTAAGATATGTTTTTTTATTTTTCGCATATATCAAAATAATAATATTATAGTTTGGGAATATTATTTTCTTTATGATAATTTAAAAACCACAATAGCAGTTTGTATTCCATGTTTTATTATGCATTGGCTTTTTTATAAGTATGGTCCAGAGGAATATAGAAAATAATAAGAAATTTTTTTGAATTATAAAATCGCCAATATCCCAAGCAAATTTAATTGCCCAAGCCTTATTAGGTGCAATCGAAGCCTATGCGACTGGTAACAACACTGCTGCAGGGGCAGCTGGTGCGGTTGGCGGTGAATTGGCGGCAAAAATTATCACCGAAAAACTGTATCAAACTAACCCCGAAAATTTAACTGAAAACCAAAAACAAACGGTATCGGCATTAAGCCAGTTAGCGAGTGGATTAGCCGGTGGCTTGGTGGGTGATAGCACCTCAAGTGCTATTAGTGCGGCAGAGATTGGAAAGAGGGCGGTTGAGAATAATTCTTTACTTGTGGATCAGTTTAGAGCAGCAAAAAAAGCTGATGCTGAAAGCTGGAAACAAAATGTCCGAGATATATTCGGTGAAGGAGCGACGTCTCAACTGATAAATGGGGCAATTAATGTTATAGAAGAAACTTCTGATGGTGCATTATTCTTAATAGATGGTGGATTTGATACTTTAGCCACTATTACAACCTGTGCAGTAAAAGATAGTTATTGTGATCAAGCGAAGCAAGATTTAAGCAGCAAAAATCAAGTTATTTCAGATGCAGTAAATAGCCTAATGAATGGAAGTTATTGGAATGCCATTCAAACAACCGCAATTCAAGCTTATCAAGGAGATCAAAAAGCCTTAGAAGATATTTCAGGACTTATAATAGGTGTTTTAACCCCAACAGTGAAAGGAATATCAAAGAAAGGTACACTAGATAATTTTGCTTATCGTGTATCTGAAGAATTAGATTCTACAAAGCATTTACCTATTGTTGGGGAATCTTTAGGATATGAAAATCAAGTAGCCAATATTAGTATATCTAGAGGTGCTGAAAATATTGCTTTATATCCAAAATTAAAAGAACAGTTAATTCAAGAGAATTTAATGAATATTGTCAAAAATAATCCTATTTTAGAGCATGCTGCTTTTGGGAATGGTAATTTAACAACACCAGGTATAGTCGATAAAAAAGTTTTAGATAACTTAGCTAAAGATTGGGTTGGAGAAAATTATAAAATTAATAGTGATGGGAGTTTTGTTAGTGCTGATGGTACAAGACGTTATAGACCACCGAAGCTAAAAAAATATTCTCCATATGCTAAAACAGGTATACAAGCAAATTTTGAAAGAGGATATATGGATAATAAGCAACGTTTTCACTCTATAAGTAATCAACATATCAATGTAAAGGAATAATATTATGTATCAAGCAGAATTAAAATTTATTACTTATGATTTCCCAATTGGACGAGATAAAGCAGAAAAAGTTTGTCTTAGCAAGGAATTTTGCTTATCTGTATGCTTAGGTATTGGTTGTACACATGATGATGCTATTGAATATTTTTATTTATATATAATGGATTATAATTATTTACTAAAAAATGAATATAGTTGGGGGAAAAATGTATTATTTGTTTTGAGTAATGATTTAGATAAAATAGAAGCTATAATTAGAAAAACAATATCATCTATTACAGGAACATCTTGGGATGAAATAAGGAATCATTTAATGTATTATATGGGTTCGGAATATGATAATGAAACCTACTATCATATTGATTAATTTTGTTTAGGAAGAATTTTTATCATGATAATAACG